>JALSOD010000252.1 GCA_026986655.1 Caldifarciminota bacterium
GTGTCTTAGATGGAAGACGGGATGCTATATCCCTTAAAGTAAACTTATCGAGGTTAAACATAGCCACTACGAGATCAGAAAGGGTTTTGAGGTGTGGTTTGGATAAGGAGTGGAAGTGAATGGAGAGTAGTTTATGAATATATTTTGAGAAGAGTGAATAATCATACATAGCAATATTATGACACATTTTTGAAGAATTATCAAGTATAACATCTAATTTTTCCCATAATTCATGGGTAATGTCAGGGATAAAGGGGGATTTTACCTCGTTCATATTTTTCGAGCATTCTCAGAACTTTTTTACAAGTTCGTGATGCCAGGTAAAAAGATTGAAAATACATGTAATCTGGTGATTTAAGGCGGGGTCCCTTATCCCTTTTCCTCCTTTGAAATGTAGACAAACTCCTCATCTTCTCTAATGTATGCTACAGGCATTGTGGGAGTGTTGTGAGCAAAACCTATATTTCCGGCCCTGTCAATTGTGATAATTCCGGCATCTAATTTTACAGTGGAGTTAACAATATCGATAACGGCTTCCGCCACCTTCAATGCTGAAACGCCAACTCTCATAAAATCGCAGGCTGTTTTGGAAAGGACTACTCTGATGATTCCTTCTCCAATGCCTGTTGCTGATGCACCACCGAAACTGTTTGCGTATGTTCCGGCTCCAATCAATGGAGTATCACCCACCCTACCAAAGAGTTTGAAGAAAACACCGCCTGTGGAGGTTCCTGCAACTATTTCTTCATCATTGAGCACCACGCAGCCAACGGTTCCACTCAACAGTTCAGGATGTTTTTTTATCAACTCCTGCATTTTGTGCCATGGGAGAGTAGACCTTCCAGATTCAAATTTCTTCTTTAATTCAAGCCATTTCTTTTTTCTTTCTTCTGTAATTGGATTGTAGTGTTCAAACCCCATTGATCTTGCGAATTTCATTGCCCCCTCGCCTGCAAGCAAAACATGGTCAGTTTCCTCCATAACTTTTCGTGCGAGCAGGATCGGGTTTTTAATATTCTCCACACCTGCTACAGCGCCTGCTTCGAGGGTGGTTCCCCTCATGATGGAGGCATCCATTTCTACCCGGCCGTCTAAGGTTAGTACAGACCCTGTACCTGCGTTAAAAATAGGGTTGTCCTCAAGTGACATAACTGCTCGTGTGCATGCCTCAACGGGATCACCTGTTTCCATTAAATATTTAAAGCCAGTTCGAGCTGCCTCAAGAACACCCTCTTTTGCCTTCTCCCATTTCTCTTCTGGCCATTTGCCAGACCCACCATGAACGATAATTCTTTTCATAGAACCTCCTATGTTTTAAAAATTTGAGAGGTAAAGTATAATTTAGCCCGTAAATCATTACCAGCGGGTTATAACTTTCCCGAATTAGCGTTAAAATTTAACAAATGAAAATACTTCATATCACGACGGCGTATCCCAGATTTCAAGGAGACGTTATTTCACCCTGGATAGTTAAAATGCTAAAAGGATTTGCAAAAAGGGAACATAGAGTTTCGGTTTTTACATCATCCTATAAAGGACTTGGTAATCAGGTTATGTATGGCATCAGAATTTACCGATTCAGATATGCCCCTAAGAATCTTGAAATTCTCACCCATGACATGGCTGTGCCGGAGAGGATGAAGCAGGGAATGAAATTCAAACTTCTTGTGGTGCCCTATCTTGCCTCAGGTTTTATCAATTCTATGACTTTCCCTGTTGAGCATGACATTATTCACGTTCACTGGCCAATTCCACACATCATTTTTGGACTCCCAATGAAATACAGATGGAAAGTTCCTATGTTGCTTTACGTTCACGGTGGTGAGCTTAATTTTCTTAATAAATTGCCAGATCCAA
>JALSOD010000253.1 GCA_026986655.1 Caldifarciminota bacterium
ATCATTGTATATCTGACAGAGATATTCCGCAGCTCTTTTTGTTGCTCCCATAACACTTGTTGGATTAACCGCCTTGTCCGTTGAAATCATAACAAATTTTTTAACTCCGTACTTTACAGAAAGTTCAGCAAGATTACGGGTACCAAATATATTATTTTTTACAGCCTCCTCGGGATGTATCTCCATTATCGGCACATGCTTGTAAGCCGCCGCATGAAAAACAATTTCCGGTAAATATGTGGTAAAAACCTTTTCCATCTTTTCAAAGTCTTTTATATCAGCTACAACAGAATTTATTACAACTTCAGATTCTAACCTGCTTAAGTAATTCTCAAGATTGAATAATTCTGTCTCGTCTACCTCAAGCAAAATCAACTCTGCAGGCTCGAACCGTAAAACCTGTCTTGAAATTTCTGAGCCTATGGACCCGCCAGCACCTGTGATCAAAATCCTTTTACCTTTTAGATACGCTCTAATATTTTCCTCGTTTATTTCCACCGGATCCCTGCCTAAAAGGTCATACAAACTGACTTCCCTTATATCCTGCAGAGTGACATTGCCACTTACAAGCTCGTTTGTTCCCGGTAAAACTTTTATGTCATGTATCCCTGTACTCTTTGCAATATTAACTATTTTTCTGATTTCCTTTGCAGGTGCGGATGGAATTGCAATTACAATTTCGTCCACATCAAGCTTTTTTACCCAGTATGGGATACTGCTTCTATCTCCTACCACCTTAACACCGTGTATCATGGTCCCGATTTTATTTTCATCGTCATCAATGATACCAACGGGCTTTAACCTGGCGTCTTTCAAGCGTCTCATATCCCTTACAATCTGCTCTCCTGCGTTTCCTGCTCCAATTATCAAAGCCCTACGCCTCGGAACATTTCTTGCAAGTATTTCAGAGAGAATGTATAGATAAAGTCTTTTGGCACCACGAACTCCACCTGAGAAAACGAGTGTAAAAATAAAAATGTTCACATGGACAGCCATAGGGATGTTGAGCGTAAACCCGGAGATGAGATAAAAAATGACATAAGAGATAACAACACCAGCTATATTTTTTAATACATCTACGACACTGACGAATCTCCATGTGATATTGTAAAGTCCAAGAAGCCAATTAATGAATATTAGTATGGGCGTTAAAACTGCAACTATTTTATAAAAAGTTTCAGTCCAGTTTAGAGGAAGAGAAAAGTTGAAATGTAAAAGGTACGACAACCACACGGCGAGTACGACTGAGAGAATGTCGGTGAGAAGGAAGAAAACTTTCCTCTGAACGGTTCTTTTCATAATTAATCTGATTAAAAATTTATGCCCCTGATACCCTAATTCCCTCCTTAATCTTTTCTCTAACATAGCTTGCCTCCTCCTGCGTTAAATTGCTGAAAAATGGGATGGCAACGGTTCTCGATGCAACATCTTCAGTGATAGGGGAATCACCTTCTTTGAAACCAAACATCTCTCGGTAAAATTTCTGCAAATGGATGGGAGTGAAATACGGTCTTGCCCCCACCCCATTCTGATTCAAGAAATCCATAAACTTATTGCGATCGATACCTCTTTTCACCCGTATCACATAGACAAACCAGCTTATTTTTGCGTAATCAGCAACATAAGGCAACTCAATTTCCTCAACATCAGCGAGAAGTTCGTTGTATCTCTCTGCAGCTTTTGCCCGTTTCTGCAGTATCTCTTCCAGCCTCAACATCTGAGCATACCCCAGAGCCGAAGAAAGCTCATCCATGCGGTAGTTGTAACCAAGTCGGACATGCTCAAGCCACTTTGGATTATCTGAGCGTCCCTGATTTATCAAACTTCTCGCAAGTCTTGCAACATCGTCATC
>JALSOD010000254.1 GCA_026986655.1 Caldifarciminota bacterium
GTTGTGGTCTTTGAATACTCTATCGATGTATGCTTTTAGCTCATTTATTGCTTCTTCACTCTCTTCTTTAAAAAGAGAGGATATGACGAGTTTTTTCGGATTTTCGTGGAGCATTTTTTTGGCAATTGCCAGACCCACCTGTCCGGCACCACCAAGTAGTAAAATAGTTTTTCCTCTAATATCCATGTGAGAATCCTCCTGTTTTGATGGGTTTTGCAGTGAATGGGTTCGAGAATAGAAGGGTAGGGTAATGATCCCACCCTTCTGCAGGAAGGCGAGAAGTTGTAGAAAATTTAAATGAACCCATGCGATTCAAGTTATAAACTAAGGGGAGCGAACCTGTCAACCGTGCTTGAAAGTTTAGAGCGGTCCTGATATAATAATAGCACTAAAGGTTCCCCGGTAGCTCAACAGGTAGAGCACCTGGCTGTTAACCAGGGGGTTGGGGGTTCGAAACCCTCCCGGGGAGCCATTTTAATTTATCACTCTTTATCTACAACCCATCTGAGACGGGTTTATCAAGTTCAAATTGTCTGGGGATTACACATTTAGAATTACGTCAAAATTATATGCTCATCTTTGAAACTTGATACTAAATATTTAACAACACCAAGGTTGGGCAAGTATCATCACGATTATTTTAGCAGATTCAAAAGGCCTCCCCTGGAAGCTGCCCTAAAGGTCCACGTATAAGTAGAAAGTTACACCTGACTTTGACACCTCAATTTCAAAACATCGCCTTAATTCGTAGTTTTTTGGATATAACTCCCCTTGATCCCTCTAAATTGTGCCATGTCTCAAATCCGCTTCTATCAAGACTTTTGGGATTTGCTGTCAAACTTGAGTCCCAAAGTTCCCCCTTTGCCAAAGAGACACTTTCCTGAAAAATTCCCCCTTACCTCGAAGTGGGATAAAGTGGGATGATAAATGTTCTTAAAAATCCCCCGTGTCTCCCTTTTGGCATCGGGATACATTATATTGGAATTAACCGGTTATATTCAGACTTTTATCGCAATCCTTGAGGATTTGGTTGTGGTGTCACGGGTTACGAGGATTTGTGCCGGGACGATCTCACGAAATTTACGCACATGAGTGATGAGACCCACGAGTTTTCCGGTTCTCTGGATCTGTTCGAAAACCCGCCCCATCGCATCCTGCAGATCTTCGTCGAGTGTGCCAAAACCTTCATCAATAAAGAAGAAATCGATGCTTTTCGTACTTCTTCTCTGGATGTATAAAGAGAATGAAATAGCGAGGGAGAATGAAACGAGAAACCTTTCCCCACCTGATAAAGACTTTGTTGATCTTGCATGCCCTGTGAATGAATCGAAAACCTGAAACTCTATTTCATCTCCCTTTGTCCCAACGATCTTCAGCCTGCCACCTGTAAGCTCTAAAAGAAAATGATTGGCCTCATGTATGATTTCTGTTAGATAAAAACGAGAAACAAATTTCGAAAATTTCTTCCCATGGAAAAGAGAGTAAAGCTCTGAAAGATGACTCTCCATCTTCATAAATTCTGAGAGTTCCTTTTGGAGCCTTTTCTTTAAATTCAGTTTCTTCTTTGACTCCTCTATTGCATTACCTATTTCGCCAAGTTTAACATTCATTGAATCAAACTTTTCGGTAACAGAATCGAGCATTTTCCTGGTATTTTCGGGTTCACCCTCAGGTAATTTATTGAACGGCAACTTTTCCAATTCTTCTCCAACCCTTCTTAGTCTCGTGTTTATCTCGTCCAACTTTTTCTCAAACTCGCCAATTCTGGACTTTAACTTTTTTATTTCCTCCTCAGGTAAAATGGATCTCTTTAGCTCCTCAACACTCATCTTAAGTCTTTTTGCCTCATTTTCGAGCCGGGTTTGATATTCATCAAGGTCCCTCAGAGTATCATTCAGAAGTTGTCTATTGGTCTTTAACTTTGTCTGCAATTCTTCAAAGTTCCTTTTAAAAGTGTCAAACTTCTCTGCAAGCAATTTTTTCCTCTTCTCAAGGGCTTCGAGTTTTCTAAGAGAGGTCTCTTTAACTTTCTCGGGTAGTTTCTCACCGATAAGCTCCTTTATATCCCTATTGAGCTCCTCAATTCTGCTTTTCATCTGGGATAGTTCTAACTCCATCACCCTGAATTTTTCTTTTGCTTCCTGAAGAGTCCGAATCTTATCACTCAATTCTCTTTCATCCCTTAAAAGCCTGTCGACAGCTTCTTTTTTCTTTTTCGTCCTTTCCAATTTTTCAAGGAGACAATCAATATCCTTACAGCCAAATGTTCTTGCAAGCCTCAGTAAATTCTCCCTGACCCTTTTTAAATTTGAATCTAAATCCGACCTATCCCTATCGAACCTCTTTTTTTGAACTTCGAGGCTGTCGGTGAGCTCCCTTACCCTTTCTAAAGTTCCAATGAGAATTTTTTCCCTCTCTTCAAGTTCCTTGATTTTTCGTTTCAGTTCTTCAATTTCCTCAATCTGGATCGTTTGTTCTGGAGGGGATGGATGATGGATAGAGCCACACACTGGACAGGGCTTACCCTCTTCAAGGTTATGGGCAAGTCTTATAGCAATACTAAGTTCTTCTTTTTCTTTTAAAAGCTTTTCCTTCTCACTTTTTAACAACTTAATCTCCTCAATTGACTCTTTTAGATTTGAAATAGGGTCTTCCTGTGTTACTGAAACTCCAATTTTCTTGAGGAGTTTGAGGATTTTTGTTTCTACTCTTTCCCTGTCTCTGGAAAATTTTTCCTCCAGGCTTTTGAGCTGGTTCTGGAGTTGGTTAATTTCAGTTATTTTAGAGATGATTTTAGTTTCAGATTTCAAAAGTTCCTCTTCCTTTCGTGTAAGGGTCATTTCTTCAAGTTTTGACTTGAGTATCTGAAGTTTCTCTGATAAGTCCTGGAAATCCTTGAGTTGCTCTCTGACTTCTGTGAATTCGAGAGTCAGGGATTTAACTTTCTTCTCGATTTTCTTTATTTCAATTGCTTTTTTTAAAGCATCGTCAGCTTTTTTTATTGCAAGATGCAGTTCTCTCTGTTCCTTTGGATACTCGTTTTCTATAAAATTTTCCCATTCTTCCTTTTTCCTGATATAATGTGGTTCAAGTTCTCTTATTCGTGACTCAAGTAATACAACGGATTTTTCAAGCTCTTTTCTCCTTACCCTGGCCTTTTCAATCGATTGAACCAGGATGGAGATGGGGAAAAGCTTTTCGGCTATTTCAAGCTTTTCCTGTAACCTTTGAATCTCAGGTTCCTGTTGTTTAAGTTCTTTTTTCTGCTCCTCGAGCTCTTTATTTTCACGAAGGAGCTCCTGGAGTTTTGTAAGGTTGCGGAATTGTTCCTCTAATTTAATTTTTTTCTCTTTTAGCTCGATAATAGAGCGTTTAATTTCCACCTGCTCTTCGATTAAGCTATTTACCAAATTCTCATTGATCTCTTGAAGTTCAGCAAGCTGATTTTTTAGATCTACAATTCTGCTCTTTGCCAAGTCTCTCCGTAATTTAACCGCGTTAAATAGTCTATTTCCAAACACATCGGTGCTGAAAATCTTACTGAGAATTCTTGTTTTTTCTGCTGGTGTGGCATCAAGGAATCTCGAAAATTTGCCCTGTGGGAGGATTACAACCTTTGTGAAGTCCTCAAAATTGAGGCCTATAATTTTATCCTGGATAAATCCGTTAATTTCGCGTGTTTTATCAGCTATGGGTTTCTTCGAATGACCGATATACTCGTAGAGGGCCTGGGATTTTGCACTCCCATCCTCATACTCCCGGTAAACCTCGTAGAGTTTTCCATCCATTTTAAATTTAAATCTAACGTAAACTCTTTTGGATGCTGGATTTGTAACTTCAGATATGGAGTTTAGTCTGTCTGTTCGACCATAGAGTGCAATTGTGATGGCGTCTAAAATTGTGGTTTTGCCTGCGCCAGTCTCTCCAAATATTCCAAAGATACCCGCTTTGTGTAGTTTTTCAAAGTCAATTCTGGCCTCTTCTGTGTAGCTATTTAAACCTTGAAAGACAAGCTCAACCGGCTTCATTTCTAACCTCGTTCAATATTTCAAGATAAAGTTTTACAATTTCCTCGTCCGGTTCTTTGCCCATCTGTTTTCTGTAAAATTCAATAAAAAGCTCCCTATCAGAAAGTTCCTCTGGTCTAATTCGCGAAAAGTATTCATCCTCCATGTCAGGAGGACTTCCGAATGTGATCCCAAGCAACTTTCCTTTCAAACGTTTTAAAAGCTCTGACAATGAGGATTGATCGTTTAAAGGTGTGTTTATTTCGATAAAAGTAAGTCCCTCAGCTTCTTCAAGTTTTTCAAGAGCATCCTTAATTGTCTCAAATCTTTCAATTTTCACATAGTTCGAGGAGAGAATCTCTGACGGTTGATAATCAAAGCTGTTTTTTCCAAGGTTAAAAATATTTACGAATTTGGCTGGAGAAGTTTCAACCTCTTTGACATTCATGGGAAATATTGATCCGGAGTAAAAGATTCTTTCATCAATCTGCTGAGCTCTATGAAGATGGCCAAGCAGTACGAGGGAGAATTGGTTGGGGATTCTTGATGTCTCAAACGTGTAGGAAGAACCAAGGATAAGAGTTTTTTCAGAACCACCAAGTTTACCTCTATCAACAAAAATGTGAGAGACAAGAATTAAATGGTCCTGCTTGAAAGGTGATCTTTCAGAAATGAGTGATCCTATCTTCTCATTGTACGATATGGTTTTATCAAGGAGTGAATTGCCTGCGAATATTTCGTTTAGTCTTGACTCTGATACGTATGGTAGCAGGTAAAATGTTGCGCTCTCCCCTGAAGACAGTTGAATATTAAGCCAGTTTCCTCTTGATTGGGCTGTAAAGTATTTCGATTTAAATACACGATTTTGAATTATTTCTGCGCCGGGTAAATGCTGAATGAAGATGCCGAATTCTTCAGAGAAAGGTTTTATTGTTGCAAGGCCTTCCGGAGAATCATGGTTGCCAGAAATGATAATTACAGGCCTTTCGCCTTTACGAGAAAGCTCAACAATTGTTCTGTTGTAAAGTCGACGGGCTTCGTAGGGAGGATTGTAAGAATCGAAAATGTCACCAGCGATAACGATTATATCGACATTTTCTTCATCGGCAATCTTCACAATTTTTCCAAGGATTTTTTCGTGTTCGCCGATCAGGGAAAAGTTTACCTGTGATTGCTCAAAAACCTTGCCAAGATGCCAGTCAGCTGTATGAAGGATTTTCATCTTTTTACTCCATATTCCACTCCGCAAAATTCCTTAAACGGACAGTATCCACAATAAAATGACGAAGAATCATCCATTGAAAATGGTACATCTGGATCGAAAATCTCATCAATTATTGCGTTAAGTGCTTCCTTTAGCCTTGACATAATGTGGTCCCTTTTATTCTGTACCTCAGGGAAAAGTTTAATTTCGGGATTTTTTGCTGGGTTTAATGAAATCAGACGTGCATTTATTTTTGAATAATCTTTAATTCCAAAGTGGTTCATGTAAAGCTCTAAATATATGGGGAGCTGGAAGCTTTCTGTTATCCCCTTAACTTTTTCCCTGTTCAATACGCCCTCAATCTCTTTCTCTTTCCTCTTTTTAAAAGGTGTTTTGCCTGATGATGTACTTTTATAATCTGTAATAAAAGTTTCATCACCAATTTTCTCAATTCTATCGGCTCTCCCTGTAAACCTGACGACATTCTTTCCAGTGTTGTATTTCCCCATCAAGTTGTATTCGAGAGCGAGTATAATTCGTTTTTTCCCATCCAACTCGTGCCTCTCTCTCCATAAAAAGTTTGTGAGTAATTTCTCTGTTGCCCGCCTGACGAGGATGGCAATGCCCCATTTTTCAGGGAAGTCCCTTCTAAACTCATCCTCGATAATTGATAGAAGATTCTTCTCTGTGAGTACTTTTTCGTAATCAGCTTCCCTGCCTTCGACCTGTTTGTAAAATCTATACAGAATTTTGTGCGCAATACGTCCTATTTCCAATTTCTCTATCTCGTCACTCACTTCTTGCTTTTTCAATTTCAATACATAAGAGTAATAAAATTTCAACGGACATCTCAAGTAAGTGTCTATCGAAGTAGGACTGAAGGTCATATTTTTGAGTGTTTCCATTATTTCGGGTGTTTTTTCAACAATTTTCGGCTCTGATTTCTTCAGATTTAATCGGAAAAATCTTTTTTCTACCAGTTCATCTTCAAGCAAACGGCCGGCTTTCTTTTCTTCTTCCCAGATTATTTCTTCGATATACCGACTCCTTGAAGTTTTCTTGTTATCGATGTAGAGCAAAAAGGCATTATCTGAAGCATAATAAAGGCGTTTGAAATGGTATCGGTAAATCTCCTCTGTCTTTCGATAGTCTGGAAGCCCGAGCGAGACTCTCAATGAAGGTGGCAAAATGGGGTTCAACTCAGGTTCTCCCGGGATAACTCCTTCATTTAAATCAAGGTAGACGATATTCTTGAAATTTATAGCTCTTGCTTCGAGTGAACCAAGGACCTGAATTCCACGTACGGGTGTACCTTCAAATGCCACTCTTGCCTCCTTTAGTCGATACAGTATGATATTGAAAATGTTGTGCTTCTCGAATTTTTCATCTGCGAAATAGAATTCCTCAATCTTTTCTACAATTTCCAAAAATTTCTTCATGAATTCGAGATTCAAAGTATAGTTGCTTAGAGTGCCGTGTTCCAGCAAGAAATCAGCCGAAATTTTTAATGCATTTTTCAAATCATTGAAAGTCTCTATCTGCTCGAAATTATAGAAAAAAAGCTTCAGCACATTTTTAAATTTCTCAATAACTTCTTGGTAAATACTTACGTCCTTGATAACTCTTTCGATGGAATAGAAGATTTTTTCAAGCAATTCTTTATCATGTAGATCAATAATGACAACCTCATTTTCATTTACGAATTCCTCAAAAGTATGGATTGCAATCCTGAAGGGAGTTGTATCTGTGTTTGCTTTTAAGTTTTTGACAAAAGGATGAGTCAAGACCTTTAGAACATCTTTTCTTGTATAAACATCTGTGCGGTTGTCCTGAGCTCTGAAGACGGATTCGTAGAGAGATATGAGAGGAGTTCTTTTCAAAGGATAACCCATCGCGATATTGAAGGCTTTGTCAAAATGACCGATAGACTGGTAAATTAGAGGGATCAAACTCTCTGTTTTTGGAACGATGATGGCCAATTCGCCTGGTTCATCAGAAATTTCTGGAATGATCTCGTTTAAAATATCCCTTACTTTTGCCGTTTCTGAGTGTAAATCAAAGCCAGCGTAAATTTTGGTCAAAGGTTTTGTAGGCTCTTCGGTAAAAATTTTTGAAGGAAATCTAAGTCTCTCTTTGAGTCCCCTTAAAATTGGCCAATCATCAGGATTTCCCTGGAAAATGATGACTCCTCGATCTGATTCAAGAATTCTCGAAATTATCTTCAATTGGGAAGCCGTTAATGCAAAAAATCCTCCAAAGATCGTAAATTTATCCGGCAGTGCTCTATCATCCTCAGCGGTTAGCCTGTAAAGTAGTCCTGGAGAGTAGAGATTTGCATCTATAAGCCTGGAATTGTAGGCATTTTTTATCTCAGCAATATGGTCCCATATCTGAATCACTTGAGCTGGCACAATGTCTTCATCGAGCTCCACGTAATCCTTAATGCGCATGAGCTTTTCATCATCTAATAATTCCTGATCGAGCTCATTAAACAGTCGATAAAGATTTATCGCCCAGGGATAAAATTCCTCGAATGGTGAGATTTCTACAAATTCTTTAACCGTTTCATAAATGATCCAGGCAGCATTAAGAGGGTCTATGGGCTTACCTAATCCGTAGTTTTTTATTGTCAGAGTTTGTACAAATGCGTCGATTTCAAAAATTTCTGGTGGATAAAATGCATCTCTCAATTTCCTATAGAGAGTCCTTCTTAAAAAGTAACCAGGGCGTTTCCCTGGAAATACCACATTAATCTCTGATAAATCGCTCCTATTAGCAGCAGTTTTTAATGTTATTTCGGCAACATGTTCAACAAGATCAGAATGTATGGGCAAAAAAACAACTTTCTCCAACTCAAACCTCCACAACGCGGGCTTCGTCAAAGTAAACAACATATCCCTTAATCGTCTTGTATGGATTCAGCCTTTCCATT
>JALSOD010000255.1 GCA_026986655.1 Caldifarciminota bacterium
CTGTTGCTCTTCAGATTCTGACCTTAGTATTGCTCTGATTGCTGACTTTTCAATCTTTAAAACGGTGTTTTGGCTGACTTTTAAGCTGACGATATTTTCATCTATTCTCTGAATTGTGCCAATGATTCCTCCGGTTGTGATTACTCTATCACCTTTTTTGAGAGAGTTGAGCATGGCCTTTCTCTTCTTTTCTGCGCGGGATTGAGGGTATATCAACAGCAGGTAAAAGATCACAAAGATGAAAATTAAAGGGAGAAGGGCCTTGAAAATATCCCCACCTGCCTGCTGCTGGGCCATTAGTGGCAGGAAAAATAATAGTGTGAAGAGTACCTTTTTCATAACTTTTCTCCTTTTTAGAATTCTTCTCCTATACTTATTGTTTGAAGCCACCCACCTGTGAATTCCCGAAAATTCGTGGGCCTCGCAACATTATACATCAAAATTCCTATTCCAAGATTTAGCCTGATGCTAAATCCGATATCTGCCTTCAGGTCGTTTAGTTTAAAGCCGTATGAATCGGTTGTGAAGGGTTTAAAGTCTCTATTTTTGTCCCACGTGGCCCCTATGTCAAAGAAAAGGGCACCTCGAATCATATCTATTTCCAGTGGAAGTGGAAAGGCCATTTTTAAAATATCGATGAATGGAACTCTAAGCTCAATATTGGCCAGAAATAAGTTTGTCCCACCAAAACTGAAGTAATCGTATCCCCTTAATGTCCCCGGCCCACCCAGGTAAAAGTACTGCGGATTTTGCCCGGACGATGTACCATAGATTATTCTGGTTGCCAGGGCAGACCTTTTTGTAATTCTTAAATAGTGCCTGAAGTCAAAAAAGGCTGTCTGATACCCTGCTGTTTTGTGGAAAACCTTATCGTATTCCAGGTGATATCTTGTGCCAGATAGAGGCCCAAGATACGTATAAAGTACATTGTCAAATGTGAAACCTGCACTTGCGTAAGCAGGCCATATGCTTCCCACATTAATTGGATATTCGTAGGGGTAGAGATAGTGGTAATAGTAGATTCTCTTCATACCAAGTCCAAATTCAAACCTTTTGAATTTGTCCAGAGGATACCAGATCTGTGCCGCAAGACCATTTGTCTTGTAAACGTAGAACTCGTAGTTTGAAACTATGTAATAACTCCAGAATTGATAAAATGAGAGCCCAAGGTCTGTCTTTCTCGGAAGGTAGAGATAATCCAGCTCAAAATCAGAATTTGAAATGTCCTTGGTGAGATCAGAGTAGAATACGAATCTGTTATCTCCAAGCTCGTCAGAGACGGAAATAGCAAACATACCAGCAAATCCAGATATCGTTGAGTACTGGACAGTTCCTGTAACCCAATCTGCAGTGAAGTACATCTTGTAATTTTCTTCTTCGGACTCGTTTACTTCCTTCAAGTCAAGTTTTTTAAACGGAACAGACGCAAGCTCTACTTCTTTAACAGAATCAAGGGGATTCCGCAGAACATAAATATCCCATCCACCATCCCACAGTAGGGAGAGAACGAGTTTATCATTTTTTCTTGTCCAATCCGGCGTTTTAATTCCTGTAACATAATCTGTGACTAAATAAAATTTCTTGCTTGGAGTGTTATAAAGCACAAGGTTAAAGGAATTTTTATAATTTGTAACGAATGTCAGGGATGTGTCATTTATGAAGTGTGGATCCGATATGTAACCGAGATATGGGGTTATTCTCCTGATCACTCCATTTTCATAAACGAAAACAGCGTAACTTCCGTAGTACCTCAAGGTGTCTGAAGATTTGTCGTTTCTGTCAGAAACAAAAACGATCCCTTTTTTGTAGAAATCCGGGTCATGATCGTCAAAATAGTCGTCGGTT
>JALSOD010000256.1 GCA_026986655.1 Caldifarciminota bacterium
CCCTTCCTCATCCTCAAATATACGTAAGTTCAGGCACCTGTCAACCATTTTGACCAATTCCTTCGGGGTGTCCTTTTTCTCTATGCCGAGTAGAATAACTATCCCCCTCTTTATGGATGAAATTCTTTTTCCGTCCACCCATACACTTGCTTCATTAACCCTCTGTATAACTGCTCTCATAAACCTTACTCCATCAATTTTTTCAATTTTTCTTCGAGCTCTTCGGGCCCGACAAGCACCTGCCGGGGCTTGGACCCTTCCGGTGGTCCAACGATACCCATTTCCTCAAGCTGATCAATAATTCTTGCAGCTCGCGCAAATCCTATTTTAAGCCTTCTTTGAAGGAAAGTCGCTGATGCGTTCTTCCTCTGAACAATAAGACGTGCAGCATCAAAGACTAATGGATCAAAATCATCACTTAATCCAGCAATCTCTGCCGCTTCTTCCTCAATCAATAAATCAAAATCCTCAAGTTCCTTAATCTCTGGATAATAGGTACTTTTCAAAAGGGCAAGCTTTTCTCGCACAGTATCCTCGGGCAATTTCAGGAGTCTTGCAGCTCGAGAAATTAGTATTTCAAACCTTTCTTTCAAGCCAGGCTCGTCACTCCTTGTTAATGATGGAATGAAACCTTTTTTGACTATCATTTCAACAAGCTCCTTTACACCTGGACTATCCGGGAAAAGGGCTTTCAATCTTGCTAAAATGTAATCACTTGCGATCTTACTCGTGATAGATTTTGTTTCTTCTTCTGAAATAAATGGCCCATGCAACCTGATGGGTTCAGATGTTCCAGGTGGAATAAACAGCATATCCCCCATTCCAAGGAGCTTTTCAGCTCCAATTTCATCAAGTATTGTTTTCGAATCCACCCTCGAAGGTACTTTAAAAGCGATTCTAACAGGGAAATTGGCTTTAATCATACCTGTTATAACATCTACAGAAGGCCTCTGAGTGGCGACAACGAGATGTATGCCAACTGCTCTTGCCATTTGTGCAAGCTTTGCCAGTGGTTCTTCAACCTCCTTTCCAATAGTCAAAATCAGATCTGCAAATTCATCTATGATAACAACAATGTAAGGCAGAGGTTCGTCACCCGGTCTCTCGTGAACAGTTTTATTGTGACTCTCAATATCCCGTACCCCATCTTTTGCAAAATGTTTGTATCTGAGATCCATCAGGGCCACCATCTTCTTAAGGTTCTTAGCCGCCTCCTTTCTCTCCTTAATTACAGGCATCACAAGATGTGGAATCCCTTCATAAAAAGACAGCTCGATCCTCTTGGGGTCAATCATGAGGAATCGCACTTCTCTGAAATTTGCTCTGAATAAAATGCTCGTAACAAGAGTATTAATGCAAACCGATTTCCCGGAGCCCGTGGCTCCAGCTATCAAAAGATGAGGCATTTTTGCAAGATCAGCATATCTCGGGAAACCTGCTGTATCCACACCAAGGGCAAATCCGAGCCTGGACTTCAACTTTTTAAATTCTGGACGATTCACAAGTTCCTTAAAATAGACAATCTTCCTCTTTCTATTGGGCACCTCTATGCCAATCAATCCCTTATCCGGTAGTGGTGCAATAATCCTGATCTTGTTTGATTTCATCCTCAATGCAAGGTCATCTGATAGCCCCACAATTTTTGAGAGTTTTATTCCTGGAGCTGGCTCATATTCATAACGGGTAACCACAGGGCCAGGATAATAATTAACTACTTTTCCTTTAACACCAAATTCCTGTAATTTCTCTTCAATCAAGCGCGCGTTTCTCTCGCATTCCTCTTTATCTGCCTCTGTCGTTGCAACCGGAGTATCCTTCAGAAGCGGTATAAGAGC
>JALSOD010000257.1 GCA_026986655.1 Caldifarciminota bacterium
GAATATCAAGACCACATAAATTATAATTTTTTGAACCTTAAACCTCATAGTAAACCTTCTTTTCTAAATATAGTTTCTGGAACAGCGTAATTGCGAGAATCATCAAAAAGAATACAAATGCAATAGCTGAACCATAGCCGACCTGGTATTCTTCAAATCCTTTTTGATATAGGTAATAGACAATCACAGAAGTTGTTCCAAGAGGTCCTCCCGGCGGTGGCCCTGTCATTGTCCATACTGGCGCAAATACCTGGAATGAAATGATCGTGGACATGATCATCACGTAAAAAGTAGTTGGTGAAAGGAGAGGCAATGTTACATTTCTGAAAGTTTGCCAGATCCCTGCCCCGTCTATTCTCGCCGCTTCATAGTAAACATCAGGGATATTTTTCAGCCCCGCAAGGAAGATGACGACGTTGTAACCGAGACTCTTCCAGACACTCATGAGAACAAGGGAGAAGAGAGCAAGCGATGGCCCTTTAAAAATATATGGTAGATGAGTTCCAAGAATCATTTCAAATATGCCTCTCGGCTCCTCGAGCCATTTCAGAGGATGAAACCCAGCAAGCTGAAGAAAATAATTGAATAAACCTCTATTGGGGTCATAAAGCCATTTCCATACCACTGAGACAGCAACTATTGAAGTTATAACAGGTAAGAAATAGATAGTTCGAAATAGTCCAAGGGCTTTGATCCCTCTATTCAGTAAGTAGGCAATTATGAGCGAGACAATGATATTGAGTGGAACAGCAAAAATGGTATAGTAAATGGTGTTTATTACTGACTGCCAAAAGAATGGGTCCTGAAGCAAGTAATAATAATTCTTTAGACCTACAAATCCCTTAATCCCGGCAATTCCCCAGTCATAAAAACTTAATCTGAATGCGAAAAGGATTGGTAGAACCTTAAAAATAAAGAGAATTGTAAATGCAGGAAGCAAAAGTAAAAGTGGTGGTATGAGCTTTTTTAAAAAAGTTTTCATAATTTATAGAACACGTATAGAGCAATGATTATAAAAATAACTGTGAGTAAATTGAAGCTGAAGACGAGTCCAATGGTGAATTTGAACACTATCAAATCGATTGTTGCGGGTGAAAATCCTATGTGTACACTGTTGAGGACAAGTGATTTGACCGGGCTTTCAGGCAGAATCTTGAGTAGAATCTGACCGATTATATCTCCAGAGACAATACCAATTATGAGACCCCAGGTGAGCAGGGTGTAACTTTTTCTCCAGACCATTTTAAAGAAGTGCCGGGGGCGGGACTCGAACCCGCACGGGGAAACCCCAGGGGATTTTAAGTCCCCTGCGTCTGCCTGTTCCGCCACCCCGGCGAAAGTTTGGAGGCGGCACCCGGATTCGAACCGGGGAATAGCGGATTTGCAATCCGCCGCCTTGCCACTTGGCTATGCCGCCTTTTTTACCTTCATATTATTAACAAACATCGTCCATCATGTCAACAGCACCACAATTGATAAATTTATTTTCCATGAAACCATCAAATGTCACGGTTTGACTATATTTTTGTGGTGAATTAAAATTACATCCCATGAGAAAAAGGATAATAGCAGGAAACTGGAAAATGCACAAAACTTTAAGAGAAGGACTTGAACTTGTGGAGTCCCTGAAAGAGGGATTTACTCCTGATGACACCTATGAAGTAGTTGTTCATCCGCCATTTACAATAATTCAGGCTGTCGCTGAAGTACTTGACGGTGGCCAGATAAAGCTGGGTGCTCAGAATGTTTTCTACGAGGATGAGGGTGCATATA
>JALSOD010000258.1 GCA_026986655.1 Caldifarciminota bacterium
AGTGTCTGGAAGAGTCTCGGTTACAACGTCGTCATCTTCCTTGCGGGGCTGAAAAATATCCCTGATGTTTACTATGAGGCGGCGAGAATAGATGGGGCAGGGATCTGGCAAACTTTCAGAAATGTGACATTGCCTCTACTTTCACCAACCACTTTTTACGTTATGATCATGTCCACAATCATTTCATTCCAAGTATTTGCTCCCGTCTGGACAATGACCGGGCCTCCACCGGGAGGGCCTCTTGGAACAACTTCTGTGATAGTTTATTACCTCTATCAAAAAGGTTTTGAGGAATATCAGGTTGGCTACGGTTCAGCCATTGCATTTGTATTCTTCTTGATGATTCTCGCAATTACGCTGTTCCAGAAACTCTATTTAGAAAAGAAGGTTTACTATGAAGTTTAAGGTTCAAAAAATTATAATTTATGCGGTTTTAATATTCGGTGCTATCTGGATGCTTCTACCTTTCCTGTGGATGCTCTCGACGGCTTTTAAAACCCAGGCCGAGTCACTGAGGATGCCACCAACCTTCATTCCTCACCATTTTACAACAATGCCATTTAAAATCGTATGGGAAAAGGTTCATTTCCCACAGTACATTTATGTATCAACGATAGTTTCACTCTTTACCCTGTTCGGGGTTTTAATAACATCTTTGCTTGCTGCTTATGCCTTTTCGTGGTATGAGTTTCCTGGTAGAGAACAGATGTTTATGGCCATGCTCAGTCTCATGATGGTCCCCATACCGGTTTACGTGGTGCCACTTTACATAATTGTTCAGAAATTAGGCTGGATAGACACATTCTACGCCCTTATTGTACCCTGGACAGTTAATATTTTTGGTATATTCTTACTTCGTCAGCACATGAGAAGTATACCTCGAGATCTTTACGATGCGGCAATCATTGACGGTTGTTCCCGTCTAAGATTTTTATTTTCAGTTGTCATGCCACTTGTAAAACCGGCTATCGTTACAATTGCCATTTTCGACATTATTGGTTCATGGAACGCATTTATGTGGCCTCTAATGGTGACAAATTCAGACAAAATGAGGCCAATTCAGGTGGGACTTGCATATTTTGCGCAAGGAGAGACAACAAACTACCCCGCATTGATGGCAGCATCCACTATCACGATTCTCCCCTTACTCATTCTATTCTTCATCGCCCAGAGGCAGATTGTAGAAAGTTATTCAAGGAGTGGATTAAAAGAGTAAAGCTCTTGATAAAATTTCCCCTTTACTTTAATTTGTAAGCCTAAATTTTAACGGGAGGACATGATGGATCAAAAATTGCTTGAACATTATAAAGAGTTGCTGCTCAAGGAGAAGCAGAGAATAATGAAAAAACTACTTAGAATTAAAGAAGTTGAAGAACAAATTGGAAATAACTGGGAAGAACCAAAGGACCTTGAAGATTGGGCAGATATAACTTTAACTGAGGATGTTCAATCTTTAATTGCAACAAGAGATGCATCTGTCCTCAATGAGATCGATATCGCCATGGGAAAAATTGAAAAGGGAACTTACGGCATCTGTGAAAGATGCGGTAAACCCATTGAGCTTGAAAGATTAGAATTAATTCCCTGGACGAAATTTTGTTCCAGATGCGCACATGAAATTGAAGGAGGTGATTAAAAATGAAAAAAATCTTATCTTTGACTCTTCTCTTCATACTTGTTACCTCTCTACATGCGGTAAAGAGGCATGTCCCTACAGCTCCTGACTTTACTCTGCCTGGTGTAAATGGAGACACCGTCC
>JALSOD010000259.1 GCA_026986655.1 Caldifarciminota bacterium
CGCCCAGAGCACGGGCAGCTCCCTCGAAGGCGCGAAGCCCGCTGCCTTGTCGGCATTGACCGCCAGATCGTCGCCCAGGACTCCCGCGGTCTGCTTGCCCGCGATCTTGCCCATCGTAGCCACGTCGTCCATCAGCGAAGCGATGTCGTCAAAGAGTGCGAAAAATCCGCTGGCCATCATCTCTCCTATGTGTAATGAGTCCGGGTGTCATCCCCGATCCTCTTTTTTGCAGTGCCTTTTTACCACTCGAGCTTGCTCACGCACGTTTCGAGCGGAGTCTTCATCCCCTCGCCGATCGATTCTTTAAAAGGATTTTTGATTTTTGCCGTCTTTGTAGATGGCTTCGCTCATGAGATTGCACCTTTCATGGTTGTGAATGTACGAAATATTGTCAAGGATGTCAAGGGAGAAAGGTGGAGTTGAATTTTTGTCTATTTTTTCATGGAAGGATAAATGTAGAGTTAAAATAGGGTGGTAATGCTTCTGTTTTTATCATTTTCACTCTATAGAGGTAGATTTTTTACCATTATAGAGTGATTTTTTAAAGATTTGGCACTCTTTTCGTTGAAAAAGGAGTTCATGGTCTTTGTCGTGTAGCATTGGCATCACCTAACCTCTGGCTTTTGGCTTTGAAGAGTTGTCAGGAACAAGGTGTGTTTATTCCACAGCAAGTGGTGTATGAAGTAGTGAAAAGGAGTAGGAAGTGAGTTATCATTGTTACCAGACTCCACTACTCACCACCTCTCTTAAAAATTTGATTTTTTGGCAAGAATATAGGATGTTTACGCCAGCTCATCCTGAAAAGACGAGAAGCCTCTTTGCATAAAGCCTTTGATCAAAGACTTTATGCACGATTATTAGAAAGTATACTTTACACCAACGGAAACTACAGGATAAAATCTGTACTTATGTACATCATTTTCAATATCCTGACGCTCTTTTTCAATATCTTGGGCGATCTGATCTTTCATGGCTTGAGGCAAGGTGGGGTTTGGATGGGCAACAGCCGAAACATGAGGACTTCCCTGATACAGAACACCTAAGTCAAAAGTGTAACCCCAATGTGATTTTTCAGAAATGCTATCATATCCTATACCAAGATACGGTGCAGCATGATCAAAATCAACTTTTGCATCCACTTGTCCGATTTCTGCACCTGTATAAGTGTGATCACCGAGTTCGAAGCTTTCAGTTGAAGTATAACGAGCAGTTCCATCAGCTTTATTGCCATTATAATAAAGCCCTGCACTTAGACGAAAATGACCTTCAAAAGGGTGATAATCCAACAAGGCTCCTGCTGTCAACCAACGTGCATCAACATCATAATCGATGTCGCTGATTGTACTGTGTCGATTCAGTTTAAAACCGTTTACATTGAACCGAATATCAAATTTTTTATTCAGGTAATAGGCAATATTGCCGCCAACCCCAAGTGTTCCCACACTGGCGGATACATCCCACAGAGTCTCATCAACTACTACAGGCGCAGGAGTGATATCTCCACCCGCATAAAGAACATTACCAGCAGCCATCAATAGACACATTGCTGAAGTACGATAGATATTCATTTCATTCCTTTCTGTTAATTTATAAATACAATTTTAATCAGTTTATCTTAAAAGTATCTTTGTGACCTGCCCCCAAACCCCATACCAATCCGAGAGTTAGGGTTTGATTCTAAATCAGGCTGCATGAGATGCACCTGAAACCTGAGCCGGTGTTTTGTTTC
>JALSOD010000260.1 GCA_026986655.1 Caldifarciminota bacterium
ACAAATCAAACAAATTTTCCCTTGGAACCTCTCCAAGAACATCGACATAAGATTCTATACATAATTTTTTTATTCCATTAACAAATTTATCTGATAATACTTTACCAATTACAGTTAATCTCACATTATAGTCATCATCTAAAAGTATCTTGATTGCCTTCAATAATCCAATTCTATTTCTCATTTCGGTTGCATGCCCCACGGACGTTATTTTTAAAAACTCCCCTCCTGCCTCAGGGGTTGCCGCTTTCTCTTTCAAAATACTTTCATCCACACAAACAGGTGCAATTTCATGAATCTCTGGCGTATATATAGACTTCACATAATCAGCTATTTCTTTATCAAGAGAAATCATAGCATCAAATTTATTTATCACTAACTTTCCCCACAAATTTCTGTCAAAGAATTTTAAAACTCTATCAAAAAAAATGTTGTAAGGATTATAAATTCTTGTATGCACCGAACAAATAGTTGGTATTCTAAGTTTTTTAGCCACTCTTTTTGTTAAAAAGGCTGAATCAAGCAAATGACCGCATTGATGTATCACGTCAATTTTATTATCGGATAGAATTTTCTCCATTTTTTTTTCGTTGGTTTTTGACCACATTAAATAAAATTGTTTGAAATTCAGAAACAATTTTGTCTTTGGGAGGTTCAAAGTTGATGGGAGACGATATATTAAAATGTCATCTAAATTTTTTTCACTTTCTACATTTTCGCCCGAAAAAAGACATGTCATAACTATGACCTTATGTCCCTTTTTAAGCAAATTTAACGCCAATTCTTTAGTCCAATAGGAGCTTCCTGTCTGAATAGGAGGAAATAAATTTGTTACGATAGCAATATTCATAGAATCACCAATTACTTAATCTGCCCAGGAAAAACTTTTCAAATTAATCTTATTATCATTCATCCGTAAATATCCTTCTCCCATCACAAACACCTCTTCACCTTATCACTTAACCACTTAAAACTTAAAACTTTCTACTCGTTACTTACTAGGTGATTTACCCAAAGGATTTCCACCAAGGGCTCCACGCTCTTGAACTCAGGATCCCCCGTGACGATGGATGCTTCGAATTCCATCCCAAGGGACACCACAAAGGCATCCGCATACGATAGGGGATAATGGGCTTTTACGCGACTTGCCCCCAGGATTCTCTTTCGCGTAGCTTCTTCAATTTTTATAGGGAGGTTTTCGATATCCTCAAGCATTTCTTCGGCTAGGTTTTTGCCAAGTTTCCTGGCCGTGATGTAGTAGATTTCACCGAGATTTATCGCGCTTAGATAGATTACGGCCTTTCCTAATAAGGCCTGTCCCAATATTTCTTTGACTTTTTCGGAACCTGGTTCTCTCTGGAAAAAGGATATAAGGGCAAAGCTGTCAATAACGAAGCGTTTTCTTTTCTTCACGTTCCTTCTCTTTTTCGCGTTCCTCGCGCAGTTCTTTCAACAGGGAGGGATGTTCGGCGTATTTACCATAACATGCCTGGACGGGGTTTTTCGTGACGGGAATCAATTTGATTTTGTTGTTTTCCTCCACGATATCTATAAGGGTTCCCGCTTTTATGCCATATTTCCGCCTGAGTGAGGCAGGAAGAACAACCCAACCCTTCGACGAGACTTTTACCGTTTTTCTTCCCCGTTTTTCCACGCATTTCCCCTTTTGTTATACTAACAGATTATATGTATAACAATTTTCATGCGAAGTCAAACCTTGTCACTT
>JALSOD010000261.1 GCA_026986655.1 Caldifarciminota bacterium
GTTGGCCTCGGACAGATCGGTGGATCCATAGCTCTTTCACTAAAAAAGAATGGCCAGTACGAGGTGTGGGGCACGGATCTGAACAAAACTCTGGTAGATGAAATCTCCTCCCGGATTGATGCCACGGTAGAGAACCTCTCGGAGTTGAAAAAATCGGTAGAATTCGTGATTCTTGCAACACCAATAAACACAGTCAAGAAACTTTTAAGGGAATTTGAGGGTTTCAATGGAATCGTTATGGATACCGGGAGTACAAAACTTGAAATCATGGAGGTAGCCAGGAAGAGTCAGATTAAATTCGTGGGTGGACATCCTCTTGCAGGAACCGAAAAGCGTGGCCAGGAGGGCTGGAGAGACGATTTGTTCATCGGTGCAAAATTTTTCCTTTCAGGAAATTTAAGGAGAAGGGACAGACTGATAGTAGAAAAAGTTGTAAAGGCTATTGGTGCTCAACCTACCTGGATAGAGCCAGAAATCCACGATCTGGTTATGGCATACACGAGTCACATGCCCTATGTGATTGCACTGGCATTAACAAAACTTTCCTCAAAATATATAGATTTTTGGGGACCAGGAATCAAATCAACTACAAGGATAGCTGCCCAGGACCCAGGAATGGCATTCGACATCCTGATGACTAACCGAAAAAATATTGAAAATGCCCTTCAGGATTTTTCAAATATTCTGATGGAATTAAAAATACTCATGAGAAATCCTCATGAGTTAAAGGATTTTCTCGGAAAAATTGCAGAAATACGAAGAATGGCAGATACTGAATCTGACAAAGAGGAGAATTTATGATCAAAGCAGTTATTTTTGATCTCGGGAACACACTTGTTAAATTTACCGGTGATCCAGAGGAGATCAATAGAAAGGGTGTTGAATTAATGCACAAAGTATTCTCGCTTGAGAGTATCCATATCGATTTTGACAAACTCTTTGAGACCTGGACTCGCAACAGGATCAGCGCATTTAAAGAGGCTGATCGTACGATGAAGGAAATAACAGCTGATGAGACTCTCGATAAGACATTGATTGAGTTAAATATAAAAGACCTTCCTGAGGAATTAAAGAAACGTGCTGTTGATGCATTTTTCACCCCTGAAATTGAAAAGTATATATTGATGGATGATGCCATAGATACACTTGAGTATTTAAAAAAACAGGGTAAGAAGCTTGGCCTCATTTCAAATGCCACATGTCATAGATTTGTCGTGAGATTGATGAACAAATTCGGGATTGATGAATATTTCGATGAAGTAATGACTTCTGCAGGGGAGGGAATAAGGAAACCACATCCGGAGATATTCAGGAGGATGCTTAATAGATTGGGTTTAGAAAGTTCTGAATCACTGATGGTAGGGGATATGCTTGATTATGACGTGGCTGGAGCCAGGTCCATCGGTATGAAAGCGGCACTCGTTGTCAATGGCAAACCACAACCTGACTGGATTCTTGATTACTTGGGTGAGTTGAAGGTACTGGTATCCTGAGGACTCCTAATTGGATTTGAAAATTTTGACGAAAAACCAATTGGAGTCCTAATTTGGGACTTCTAAATCCCAAAATGAGACTGATTAAGCTTTTCCTCTGATGAGTTTCCCGTAATGGGAATAAGATTACTGCCCACTGTAAAAGAGGTAAGAACCAACGTTCAGACACATCGGGATTTCTGGGATTGAAAAAAGGAATTCTAACGTAGAAATTTGATTACCCAATGGCA
>JALSOD010000262.1 GCA_026986655.1 Caldifarciminota bacterium
AAAATAATATTAAAAGGAGGTGGATCATGAAAGACATAAGGACAACTATTGATATAGGAACAGAGGGAATTTCCTGGCCGATAATAACAAAGGACCAGACCACGAATAACGATTGTGATTGTGGGTGTAACAGTGATTGTTCAATTTTGATAATAATTTAAATTTTCATTAAATACCCTTGCAAGGGGGGAAAATTAAGGAGGTTGTATAATGCTTCAATATTTAGTTGTGATATTATCCATGCTAATTAAATTTGAGAGCTTTTATTACCTTGGAGGTCCTGACGCAGGGGAAGTGGTCCCCGGGTACCTTAAAGGATCCGTTCTGGTATCCCCATCTGATTCAGGCCTTTCAATAAGATTTAACCTAAAAACACCTTATATAGTTTCAAAGGTGACTACAAGGGACGCTAATTTTACCAGCACATCCGACAACGCTTTTGTCATTGTGATAAATCCAGATTTTAAGAGACTATCAGCACTGTATGTTTTCGCCATAAATCCAGAGGGAATAAAATCAGACTATAAGGTTATAAATGATAAAAAATTTTTTGACTGGGATGCCAACTGGAAGTCCACCATTACGATGGATAAGAAAATCTGGGGTGGTGAGGTATTAATTCCCTATTCAATAACACAGAATTGGGGAGATACAATCGGTATTTGTTTTATCAGATTCACTTATGATTCAACTGGGTTGAGAAAATTTTTAGTAACAGGATTAAGTGGGGACTTTAGAGTCCTGAGACCTGAGAATTTTGCGCGGATTGAAATCAAAAAGCCATCCTTACATCCCTCATTTGAGATAATACCGTATTTTGTAATAAGTGGAGACTGGTATAAATCCCGCTTAAACTCAGGCATAGGTTTCAAATTTAAATGCGGACATACAAACTTTAACTTTGTTTACAGTCCGGATTATGCTGAAGTAGAGGCAGACAAATATCAATTTGATCTGTTCCGCAAAGGGATATTTCTGCCTGAGAAAAGACCATTTTTCAAGAATATTTCTGATCTGGTGAACATTCATGTGCCCTATGGAAAACTTTTTTATTCCAGAAGTTTCGAAAAAATTGATTATGCTCTGGCCATGAAACACAACTATTATAGGCATATTTTTCTGTTCATGGGAATAAAAAGTGACTCTGTAAAATATAGATTGTTCAGATGGAAGTATGACTTTAACACGAGTAACCTTCAGACAGCTTCAGGAATTGCATTAGTTCACAGTAATCTGGAAGATAAGTTTTTCTACGGAGATGTATATTCAAGGTACATTCCGGGGAACTGCGGTTGCTTCATAAATGGAGAATTAAAGTTTGCCAGGGAATTTCAGAGTAAAGCTGAATTTTACAGTGGAGACTGGGATTTTCGGATGGATTCAGGGAAAAACAATCTGTATTTAAATGCAAAGTTCTCCAGGATAGGAGATTTTAATTTATCCAAAGGGATTCTGTATTTTAAGAATGTAAAGACTGCCGGTATTTCCATCAGCGGATCATTTTACACGGGGCAAAAGTTTATAAAATATATATCTTCATATCTGAGTTTAGAAAAAATAGACGGAACACGAACCCGGGCAAGGATCCACCGGGGTTTTTATTACAGTTTGAATTTCAACATCTTATCCAGGTTCAACTTACGGATTGTTTCATATAAATTTAGCAGAATGTACAATGAGTCTATATATAATAATCAGAAAAACACTCTTGATTTGCGCCTAAATATTCAGAATTTAAACACTGAATTTATACTTAAATTTTCCAATGGGAACATGTGGGGAAAAAGTATCAATATAATTGATTTTTCAGTTTCAGGTGCATTTCGGAAGATTAGTTATGAGATTTCACAATTTGTGTATGCGTATAGTCACAAATTCAGGCCTGAAATCTTTTTAACTCCATTTAGAAAAAATACAATGTTTCAGTTTGACATTAGAGTTTCTTACAGGTTTAGAAAGGTAAACTTTTTACGAGTGTTTATCGAGAGGGAGACATTTGAAAATACAAATACTCTAAATCTAATGTATGAAAAAGAATTTCCTGATGTTAATTCAATTTTCTACATAGTCATAAACTCAAAATACAATGCAGTTTCCAAGTATTTTAATTTGCCTTCAAAGAAGGATTTCAAATGGGCAATTAAATTAAGCTATGCATTTAAGATTTGAAAGCCTGAAATTTCTAATCTCTTATATTTTAAAATTCAAGAAGTTTTTCATAACCTCATTCCTGCTTGCAGTGTTTTTAACCCTATTACAATTGCCAATGCCTTTAGCGTCAAAATATTTGATAGATAAGCTAATTCCCGCAAAAAAAATAAAGCTAATAAACATTTTGGGGATTGCATTGTCCGGATATGTAGTTATTAGTGCTTTGACATGGGTTGTTTACAATTATCTAACTGCACTATTCCGATTGCGAGTGGTAAATCTTATCAGATTTGACTTATTTAAGAAGGTTTTAAAACTTCCTATAATTTTTTTCGAGAAAAATGAAACAGGTTATATAGCAACAAGGATCTCAGACGAGGTTCTCAGTTTAAGTGGAATTATAGGGAATTTCTTCAGCACACTTATTATCAATTCATTAACACTCGTTGTAGGTATTTTAGGAGTGTTTTTCATACATAAAAAACTTGCTCTTATTGTTTACTCAATACTACCAATCTATCTTTTCGCTACCAAAGTTTTCAATAAGAATATTTATCAGAAAAGTTTAATTGTTCGTGAAGCAAATGCACAAAATAAAAGACTGCTTATTGATTTTTTAAATAATGTTATAATTGCAAAAATTCATAGTGCGATTCCATTTGCCTTAAACAAATACAACAGTAGTTTAGAGGAAGTTCTTGATAAAGAAATGAGATTCACTTTGATAAACTCTTTAGCTTTTGCCTCTACTCGTATAATATCAAATCTCGCACCCTTAACACTCCTCTGGTATGGCTCTTTGGAAATAGTGAAAGGCAGAATGTCTCTTGGGGGTCTTGTTGCATTCAACTCTTTTATAGGATACATCTTTACACCTGCACAGCAGATTCTAAACACTATCTATCAATTCCAGAATGCCCGATCTTCAATAAGGAGAATAAGGGAAATATTTGGTTTAAAAGAAGAGAATTCCGGTAAACTATGCAAAAAATTGAAGGGTAAAATAGAAGTTGTTAATTTGAACTTTTCACTTAATGGGAAGAAAATTTTAGAGAATTTAAACATAAAAATAAATGAAGGAGAAATGGTTGCCATCATTGGAGCAAGTGGAGTTGGGAAAACAACATTACTTAAAATACTTGCAGGTCTTTATTCAATTGAAAGAAACAAAGTATTTATAGACGGTGTTGATATTAATGATTATGACAAAGAGCATTACAGAACTCAGGTGATTTATGTTCCTCAAATACCGTCTGTTTTTTCTCTCACTTTGTTTGAAAATTTAGCACTTGGAGAGAATTTCACTGAACAAAATATTTTAGACGCCTTGAAAATGGTGAAAGGCGATTTTGTGAAAGCTTTGAAAGACGGTTTGAGAACTAAATGCCTTGAAAAAGGTTCAAACTTTTCAGGTGGACAGCTCCAGAGAATAAGTCTTGCAAGGGGATTGATTAGGAACCCCAAAATCCTTTTGCTTGATGAAGTCACAGCTCATGTTGATAAAAATACTGAGAGGATAATTATCGAAAATTTATTAAAAATGAAAGGACGGACTACGATTCTTTTTGTTGGACATAGATTGGTTAATGCTGAAATTTTTGATAAAATAATTCAGATATAAATTTATTTCCCATTACAGGTTTAATACTATATTGATGTATGTTCTTCTGGGGGTTATTGGATATGGATTTGTGAAAGGACTTGGTAATCTTGGTCATTCTACGACCCCGTTCTTGCTCGCCTATCTTCTCTGGTCTTTCTATCAATCAACTGCGAATTCAGTGGGATGGAGCTTTATGGGTTACGCAGAGCAGTGAATTATTGAAAGGTTATTTTCAGTAAGGAGATCACACCTTGCCGTATCCCTTATCTACATACTTTCAACCATTCCCCGTATATCTTTTTTACTTCATTTGACGAGATTATGTATGTTCTCAATTGATAATGCATATGTAATTGATCCAGAAGGGTTCCTTTATATATGTCCCGATATGGTTGGAAATCCTGAATTTCGGGTAGGTAGTATTTAGAGGACAACATTAAATATTTTGCTGTTGAAGGTATTGTTAATAAATACTATACTAAAGAGTGTGAAGAGTGCAAATTTTTGCCAATATGTCTCGGGGGTTGTAGATATCTTGCATACAGTAGAAACGGAGACATAAATTCCTTGTACTGCGAAAGGAAAATGTAGACGAAAAGGTTAGAGATTTTACCTTTAATTTTTTAAAAGTTATGTTTGGATTTAAAAACTATTATTTTCTTTTGATCAAAAATAGGCCTTTTTTATTCTTTCTGATAGCTTTTTTCGTCTCTAATATTGGTAGTGGTATGTCTTCTATGGCAAAAGGTTATCTCGTGTACGAGATATCGGGAACCTATCTTTCCTATTCAATCTATTTTTTCATCTCTTATCTCCCCATGATTTTGTTTGCCTTTATGGCAGGTCCTATGGTTGACAGATACCAGAAGAGAAAAATTCTAATCTTACAGCAATTTTTTAGTGCAATATTGATACTTTTTTATGTTCATCTCAGAAATCTAAAGGGGATATACCTTTTAAGTTTTATACAATCGTTTATAAGTATTTTTTATTTTCCAGCTTATGCAGCATTTATACCAATCCTTTGTGATAAAAATCATATTACAAGGGCTAATTCATTAGAAAACGCAATTTCCAATGTGGTTGAAGTAATTTCTCCAGCATTAGCGGGTTTTCTAATTTCTATCATAGGTATCAAATATGTGTTTGCTTTTGATTCTCTCACCTACTTTTTAGCGGCTTATTTGATATGGAGATTTGTTAGAGTCAGAAGAGATATTTACACTAAAGTACAAAATGTAGGTAGTAGTTTTAAAAATTATTGGAATTCCATAAAATCAGGTTTCATTTTTTCCGCCAAAAATGAAACAGTTCGGTTTTTTCTTTTATTAGAATTTTTGATTTCTCTGGTGGGAGGGATGATAAATATCTATCTTATGTATTTCGTCCTGGATGTGTTGAAAGGCAGTGTCAGGGAATTTGGAATAATGTCATCAATTTCAGCTTTAAGTACAATCGTAGGATCACTCATTGTCGGTAATATTGCTGAAAATTTATCCAAACCCACCATGTATTCCGTCAGTATATTATTTCTGGGAATTACCTTTTCGTTTTTCTATTTTATAGATCATGTTTACTTGATGTATCCCGTTTTCTTTGTTATAGGCTTTTTAAATTCTATTTTACAGATTTCGTTCATGAGTGGTATCCAAAAACGAATAGATGAGAGGTATCATGGGAGAATTTTTTCTTTATACACATCTTTGAACACTTTAAGCTCAAGCTTCTCTTTCATAATCGGAGGTATTATCTCAGAAAAGATTGGTTTGAGAAGTATGTATTTGTTTTCAGGATTGGCTTTGGTTATCATTGCAATTTTGGGGTTCTCTTACAAAAAAGAAATAAAAATCACATAGTGTCATATCTGTGATTTTTAAGGTTCGAGTCTGGTATTGGTATAAAGGGAGGTGTTTATGCAAACTTTATTGATCCTCACTATCAGTTTATTCGTCAATGTTGCAAGAGTAAATTTCACAATTAAAGTTGATGGAAATATTGATTCCATGTGGAAGGTGGCTGATTCTGTTACGGATTTCAAACAATATACCCCTGATTATGGTAAACCTGCTCGATATAGAACAGTCGTTAAATTCCTCCAGGATAGGGCAAATCTTTATGTTCTTGCCATCGCCTACACTGGAAATGACAGGCCCGAGGCAGGGCTTGCAGGCAGCAACGACAGGATAACCGTTTATCTCAATCCCCTCCTTCAGAAGGGGGAGAGAGGGGGATGCCTACCTCTTAATTTTCAATCCACCTTATAAGGGATTTCGCGGATGACTATAAATATAGAATCCCCGGGTAGATATTGATATTTCCCCCGGTAATGACCTAACTTTAAAATGGGCTATATAGAAGGTTAAAGAGGGAAATACTACTACCGTAAAATCATCCTTATCCGAAAATCTGACTGATAGGAATATTATCCCCACAACAAACTTTTAACACATCTTTCGTTCACCGCCTTTTATTCCAATTGAACAGTATTTTCTGGTATTACAATATCCTAATTGAAATTTTCCTTTAATGTCCAGTATATTATCAACATGAGGAGGCAGTCGTGATGAATTTAGTTGGATTGCCCGGGGAAATAAAAGAGAAGATTTTAAATTGCCTCAAATTATATAATGAAGGTAAAACGGTTCTTATACTGGGGGAGACCGGTGTGGGTAAAACCTATCTTGCTAAGGAGTTTCACAGGTCATCAAAATGGGCACAGGGAAGGTTTATAAGAATTGATCTCGCTTCCCTTGAGACCGAATTGTTTGGGTCAGAGCTTTTTGGTTATGAAGGAGGATCGTTTACAGGTGCATTGAGGAGTGGGAAGGAAGGGTTGATCGAGGGGGCACAGAACGGAACAATTTTCTTTGACGAAATAGGTAATCTTGATCTGAGATATCAGAAGAAGTTACTTATTTTCCTTGAGGAGAGAAAATTCAGGCGACTGGGTGGAAATAAGTATCTTGAGATAAGAGCTGGTCTTATCTTTGCGACAAATACGGATTTAAAAAGAGCGATTTCAAGGAACCTTTTCAGGAAGGATTTATACTACAGGATAAACAACTGTGTGATAGAGATTCCTCCGTTGAGGGAGAGGGTGGAGTATTTAGAGAGTATTATAGAGAGGTTAATTTTATCCAATGAGTTAAGTTCCATGAGATTTACGGGGGAGGCGATGGAGAGATTAAGGGTTTACAGGTGGCCGGGGAATTTAAGGGAGTTACTGAGTTACCTTAAGTACTGGAGCAGTCAGGGGCTTAGGACTGTGGATATAAGGGATTTGCCGGAGGAGATAAGGGATCATGGAGGTATGTATGAATTTAAGAGGGGTGTAGAGGAATGTAAGAGGAGATTTTTGATCAGAGTGTTAAAGGTTTCAAACTGGAACATAAACGAGGCGGCGAGGAGGATGGGGGTATCTCGTCAGCATATTTACAAACTGATAAAACAACTTGAAATTGATGTTGATAAGCACAGGAATAAGAGCTAAAAAGTAATGGAAGCTGAATATTTTGATCTAAAGGGGCCGGAGGCTGGGGGATTTTGACCCGGTAGTCCATTTGTACTATCTGGATGATATTGATGATTTTATGAAGGAGATTTCAAAGATATTGATTTAATGGGGGTTTTGGAGTAGTAAAAATGGGCTGTAAACAAAAGTTGACACGGGTAAGAGTAGATGTATTCGAAACTTACCCGAAAATAGTACAAAAGTACTGTAACAAAAATGCGACAAAACTAAATACAGTCGTTATCGATACTTACCGTGAATCCACCAAAATCGATGTCACAAAAAGTTTACACTTTGCAGACTTTCTCATAGAGGCAAGGGTTTAAAAGTGTAGTATTCAAGCGGAATTTTACTCCCACCCCATTTATGGCGGAAAAATTGCTTATATGATTATCGATAGCGCGCTATCAAAAAAGAGGAGGTGTAGATGATGAAATGGGTCG
>JALSOD010000263.1 GCA_026986655.1 Caldifarciminota bacterium
GGAGATTCTCCGTCTTGTGGGCGTTTACTCTGATCCACACCGAGATCCAAGGGATCATACCATAACCGTGGTTTACGAAGTTAAAAGAAGGAAAGGGGACTTAAAGGGGGGTGATGATGCTCAGGAGGCAAGATTCTTCCCTCTAAACTCACTTCCGCCCCTTGCATTTGACCACACGAAGATTGTGAGAGATTATTTACTCCTTCGTGGAGTATAGGTTGTACATCACCCTGGTTCCTTTCAGAGACTCGTGCAATTCCCTCACAGTTTTCATATATTCGTCTATGTCCTCAACCTCCTTAACCAGATCATACTGTCCAAAAACAGGCTGAAAACCAAGGTTTTTAACTTTTTTCAGTATATCTAGGGGATCGGGACCTTCGGAGCTGAAACACAACTTTATGAAAATTTTCATATGCCATCACCTCGCGCTATCACTATAACCTCACGCTATAACTATATTTTTTATGGGAAAGTGCCTCTCAAGGATCTCCTTTGCCAGATGTAGATTTCTACCATTTCTACCAATTGCCCTTGCCTTCTCCTTTGGATCCACATATACCACGATGCTGAATTCACCGTTATCATTGTTTACCTTTACATTTTTGACTCCATACCTCCTGAACAGGTTTCTCGTGAACTTTGCCACATCGGGGGAGAATTCATATACAACCACGTTCTTTTGCAGCATGTTTCTGAGCATTCTTATCTTCTCCCCCTTGTTTTGAAGCACTTTTTTTATGTTGTTGGGATAGAGGATAAATATGATGGTGTCGTCTTTCTCTATGCAATCTTTGACTTCAGCGTTGGTGGCCGCTTCAAATATGGAAATGTAGCGAAGTGTCTGAGCATTGAATTTCATGGCCATATCATTTCACCATGCTTAGGATGTTTGATTCACCCTCCGATACAACAGTCACAACAGATACGCTGAATGGCTTTCCACAAAGGGCACCCAGTTCAAAGCCGTCGCCCTCAAATTTTATCACAGGTACGTCGGTATCTATGGTTTCTGGAGCGTTACTGGCAACTATTATCAGTTTTGCCTCTCCCTTTTTTATGGCTTTAAGAGCCTGCCTGTATCCAAGATATACCTTTCCGGTTTTCATTATCTTTTTCATCTCCTTTGCAAGTGCATCCCTATTCATTCACATCACCTCTTCTTTTTATTCTTTGGTTTGTATACAAGCACAACAGCACCTGTGCCTAGGGTTACAGGTTGTCCCACTATAATATTCTCGGCAACACCCTTTAGTTCATCTACCTCTCCTGTTACTCCCGCTGCCAGGAGATGCTTTGCTGTTATTTCAAAAGCAGCTCTTGCAAGAACGCTCTCCTTCTGTCCAGCAACACCATGGCGGCCTATTGCCTCCACAATACCGTTGAATGTCATCATGTCTGCAACGAGCATAAGATGGCGTATATCCACACTCAAACCCTGCTGTTGCAGGGTATCAAGGGCTTCGTTCACTATGGCATTTCTCGCAGCTTCAATACCGAGAACCTCTGCAATTTCAATTATGTTGTTTGTCTTTGTTCTCCTGGGGTCAATTTCCTTAAGATCCAGAACTTCGCGGAGATTTGAACCCTGTGTATATATGACCCATTCCTTGGTGGCGTTGTCCTTCCTCACAACAGCTCTTTTTATACCTTTTATTCCCTTAAGTGTCAGGGTCTTTATATCATTGGCAAGCCTGTTAAGAGTTTTATACGAT
>JALSOD010000264.1 GCA_026986655.1 Caldifarciminota bacterium
AAACACCGTTTGTGATACCGGAGACGTTTCGAGCCCCGGCAAGATCCGTGAGCACCACACTTGTGTTAAAATCGTATATTCCAAAATCTACCACTCCTGTGACTTCCATATTTCTGGCCCTGATGCCAGAAAGGATATTTGTGGTTTTACCTTTGAATGTGAGTATTGTCACCGTGTCACCCGGAAAGGCGTTCATATCCGATGCGAGAAGAGTACCGAGAACTATCTTATCCCTTCCAAGTTCAAATCTCCCGGTCACTACTGATTTCTGAAGGTCTTTGAGTCGAGGATCTCTTTTGAAATCGAGACCCTTTAAAACAACTCCGTCGGCCCTCTCCCCCTTTTTAACGACACACTTTGCCATGATGTAGGGATTGGCTGATTTCACTTCGGGATATTTTTTTAGAATTTCGATGATGGAATCAGGGTGCTCAACAGGATTTCCGTAATAATTGGTGATGATGATGTGAGGATTTATCCCAAGGATGCGTTTTTTTAATTCCTGATGCATTCCAGACATTACTCCGATTACGATCACAAGAGCTGCCACTCCAAGGAATACACCAAGAATCGAGAAAAATGATAGGTAAGAAAGTACACCTTTACCCGTTAGTTTCAGATAACGCAGGGCAATAAAAAGTTCAGCCTTTTTCATTCTTTCCTGGGACGGAGCTGGGGGAAAAGAATCACGTCTCTGATAGACGGTTGGTCTGTCAAAAGCATAACAATTCTGTCTATTCCATATCCAATTCCTCCAGCCGGAGGCATGCCAATCTCAAGTGCCTTGAGGAAATCCTCATCAATTTCTGCTGGAATCTCTGCATCTCCAAGTTTTCGGAGCTCCACCTGCTTCTCGAATCTCTCCCTCTGGTCGATAGGGTCGTTGAGCTCGGAAAATGCGTTTGCTATTTCCATTCCAAGGATAAAGAGCTCAAATCTTTCGGTTACACCAGGTATCTCACGATGTTTTTTGGCCAGCGGTGAAATTTCAACCGGATGATTAATTACAAATGAAGGATCCTTGATGTGATCTCCAATGAGCTTGTCAAAGAGTTTGTCCATGAGTTTGTGCCGTGGGAGTTTCTCATATTTGTCGATTTCATGGAACTTTGCCGCGTTCCGGAGCTTCTTATCATCGACCTCCAGAGGATTGAACCCGAGGTGCTCTGTCAGAGATTTTACATAGTCGATCCTCCTGAAAGGAGGCTTGAAGGATATTTTCTCCCCCTGGTATTCGATTTCATAAGAGCCTGTAACTTCAAGAGCGAGTGAAGAAAGGAGTTCCTCGGTCATCTTTAACATATCGTTGTAATCCCAGTAAGCTGCATAGGCCTCAAGAAGTGTGAATTCCGGGTAGTGCAGACGATCGATTCCCTCATTACGGAAATCTTTTGAAAACTCATAAACTTTCTCGAAACCTCCAACCAGTAGTCTCTTTAAATAAAGCTCATTTGAGATTCTGAGATAGAGTTTTGTGCCGAGAACGTTAGAATAGGTTTCGAAAGGCTTTGCCATTGCACCGCCGTAGATCGGCTGGAGCACTGGAGTTTCCATCTCTAAAAAACCCTTTGAATTGAGAAAATTACGGATAAAACTGATAATTCTTACACGAGTTTTGAAAACCCTTCTGGATTCTGGATTCACGATGAGATCGAGGTATCTTTCTCTATATTTCAACTCCTTGTCCTGAAGA
>JALSOD010000265.1 GCA_026986655.1 Caldifarciminota bacterium
CCTCTCTTTTTGTAAGGTAGAATGCATAAATATTATATGTTCTCAATGAGAACTTTTACGGCATAAGTTCTTATATATTCAAGTGATATATCGTGTAAAAATTAAATACGTGGGTAATGTCAGGGACAAAGGGGGATGTAAAAATCCGCTTGATTATATGCAATTTATTTTAAGGATAAAAAAGTTTTCGAACAGCCTCTCCAATTGTATTGAAAATAGAAAGGATTGATTCCATAATTTTCAGGTGACGGATCTTGAACATTTCCTTGTTCTATTGCATAGCGTCCCTGGAATCAGGGATAAGACAATTTATAAGATCCTTAAATATCTCTACTTTGAGGGAATTTCTCCAACAAGATTTCTCGAATTTGACAAAGATACATATCGAAGGAAGGTAGGACTCTCAAAGATATCATCATCTGCACTTGCCGATAATCTTGTAAAGTTACTGGATAAAACAAATAAATTGGTTGAAGAGATGAGAAATAGAGGTTTCAGCGTAATTTCAATCTTTGACGAAAAATATCCTGAAAATTTAAAGATTTATATGCAAGATCCTCCACCGATACTCTATATACGCGGTGATAGTAACTTGCTTAATGAAAGTTTACTTGCCCTTTTTAACTCTCGTGATGTTAATGAAGAATGTCATGCGTTGGCGGTAAAAGTAGCTGAAAGGTTTAGTGAAACAGTAGTAACCGGTCTCTATGGCAAAAACTACTCTTTCAAAGATAGTATCGAATCCAGGATCGTAGCAATTTCTGATAGGGGAATTTTCCAGATTTCCGGAAAGAGGCTCAAAAGCGCTGATCTGATAGTAGTTTTCTCTGGCATGGATGATATGGGAACCCCAACATCAATGATTTTGCGAGATAGGGTCATTATGTCACTTGCCAGTACTCTCGTGGGGATATGTATTAGAAAGGGTGGCAATATGGTGGAATTATTGAAAGATGCTTTTGAATTAGAAAAAGAAGTTTTTATTTTGGAAAACAAAACTGGTGGAAATATTGAATTGCTAAAACTTGGCATAAAGCCTTTAAAAATATAGTTTTTAGCTTGACAATTGGGTTTTATGAATTTAAAATGGACTATTGCGAAAAACAAAAACTCAAGGAGGTTAGATAATGCAAGGACTTGTTGAATATTTCAATAAGGGCGGTTCAATGATGTGGTTACTTCTGCTTCTGGCTATTCTTGGAACCGTAATCATCATTGAAAGGATCATTACATTACTTGTAAAGGCGAGTACTAACCCCAGGAAACTTGTGGAAAAAGTAAAAAGTTTAATTGAAGAAGATGGCATTGATGCGGCCATTGAATATTTACAGAAAAATAAAAAACCTATCGCTAAGGTCTTACTGGCAGGACTTGAGAAGGTTCATAGGGGGAGGACAGTTGTAGAGGAAGCCATGGCTGCTAAGGCTTCCGCAGAGATGGGTTTCCTCGATAGAGGAATGATTTATCTTTCTGCAACAGCAACGCTTGCACCAATCATTGGATTCTTGGGGACGGTTACTGGAATGATTAAAGCATTCCAGGCAATAGCTCTTGCCGGTGAGGTTGAGCCTACACTGGTAGCCTCGGGTATTTCAGAGGCGTTGATAACAACAGCTTCAGGTCTCTTAATTGCAGCTCCAGTTTCACTTTTCTATGCAATTTTCCAGTCCAAAATCAATGGGTA
>JALSOD010000266.1 GCA_026986655.1 Caldifarciminota bacterium
AAATCACTATTTCTCCAAGACTTTTGTTGCTTTGATACGGTTTACTAACTGGCTTAGCGATTGCATATGTTGTATTTGTTCTATTTATTTTTTGTTGTTATCTTGGCAGCACCGACGCACAAGAAGTTTGAGGAAAAATTTGGTGGAAAAGTTTTCATTGTATTTTCAATCAAAAAAGATAACAAAAAAGAAATTTATAATTCAGAAGTGATTGAAGAAATAAGAACGGAAATCGAGAGACTTAAAAGAGATCATTGAGTTATGCTTTAATTACCTTCATTACTTTTTAGTACTATACAAAGTAGTATTCTTGATTATGTACTTATTTTTTGATATCTGCTGAATCTTTACTTTCTTTTGATATCTTTTACATTTTCTCTCCTTTATCGATTACTTCTCCAATAATTTCGCTCGGGATGTATTTGTCAAGCATAGATCTCAACTTTTCCCAATCAGGTTCTACAGCTAACAAAGACCAAATCAGATACACAGGTTAGAAGATGCTGAGAGGATTTTGAAGAATGCTGGGATTGATACTGGCAATGTAAAGGAGCTTTTGTCAATTTTAAGAAAAAAGGGATTACTCGAAGTTGAAAAGGATCCCAACAATTTTAGAAGGAGCATTTACACACTGCTTTTTGTCGATGAAAAATCGGTAAGTCCGACAAGGGATAAGTTATTCAAAACGCTTAAGGCTGGAGCTGACCTTATACGGTGTGGAGTCGATTATAAGGTTCTTCTCCTCTTTCTGTTCTACAAAAGCTTTGAGCGATAAATGGAACGCTCTTGTTGAGAAATACGTTAAAGAAGGATTTACGAAAACTCAGGCTTATCTATTGTCTAACAGCGAATACTACGTTCTTTACGACGAAAACGAGCAAAAGCTCCTAACTTGGCATGAGATAACAAAGAGTAGAGAGACAATTACCGAGCTTGCTAACGCGTTGACAAGGACTTCAAGACTTAACGAGAAGCTTTTCGATTTGGAGAAACTCGTTGAAGTTCTTGGGTTGAATGGATTCATAAGCGAGGACAACTTGCATACAATACTTCGCTCTCCTCAGAAGGCTAAGGAAGGCGAGAACTACACACCCATCGAGATAGTCAGGTTGGTCGTTAGCCTTTTGGACATCGAAATAAAAGATGGAGAAGTAACTGTGCTGGATCCGGCTTTAGGTTCCGGCAGTATGATCATAGTTTCCCGTGATTACGTGAAGGAGAAGTATAAAGAGGAGGGTGTGGAAAAGCTTATGCTCTATGGACAGGAAAGAAATGAGATAATGGGAGTTATAGCAAAGATGAATTTAATTCTCTACGATATAAAGAACTACGAGATTTACATCGGTGATAGCTTGGCAAATCCGAGATTTCCGCAATGCGACTATGTAGTAGCTAACCCACCGTGGAATCAGGATTACAACGTTAACGGGCTTATAGAAGATCCGAAGGTTAAGAAGATCTACACACAGTTCGTTAACACTTTGCCTCCAAAGAATTCGATGGACTGGGGATGGATTCAGTTGATGCTTTACTTTGCTAAGGGAAAGGTCGGAATAATTCTCGACAATGGAGCTTTGTTTGGGGAGGGAAGGAGAAGAGAATCAGAGAAGCAATAGTCAAGAAAGACCTTATCGAGGCTGTTGTTTTACTTCCAGAAAAGCTCTTCTACAACACCGGTGCTCCGGGAGTCGTTATAATTTTCAACAAGGAAAAGTCTGAGGAGAGGAAGGGCAAAATTTTGTTTATAAACGCTTCGCAGGAGTTTGAAAAGCATCCAGAGGTTAGAAGGTTGAACAGACTTGGAGAGAAGAATATCGAGAAGATTGTTAAGGTTTACAGAGAATTTAAGTATGTTAAAGGTTTTGCAAGAGTTGTAAGCCTTGAAGAAGTAGCAAAGAATGACTATAACCTTAACGTTACGCTCTATGTAATGCCGATTGAGGAAGGGGAGAGAATAGATGTAATTAAAGAATGGGATGAGTTAAACGATCTTGAAAAGGAGAGATCCGAGATACTCAAGGAGATTGAAGGATACGTTTCCACTCTAAGGGGGATTTAGCTATCATAAGGCTGGGAATGATTGAAATTGTGAAGATTGCTGAGGCTGTAATATGAAAACAGAGTTTTCAAATCCCTCGAAAATGTGGAGTTAAAGAGTGAGGTGAGTGCAAAGATAGAGATAGAGAGTTACATCTTCGAAATTCTAAGGGATTTATCGATGCTTTAAGGGGTGATTAAGGTAGGTATAGTTGAGATTAAGGTAAAGGTTCCGGATGGGATGGAAGAAAGGTTTAAGAAGGTTATTGAGGAAATTGCAAAGTTTTACAACAGAAGGGACAGATTATTCGAGCTTTTGGAGGAGTTGAAGGATTCGATTGAGACAGATAAACCTTGGAGAGAGTTAAGGGTTGAAGCACATGAGCGATTATTCGTAGATAGCTCTGTGATAATTGAGAGTTTTAAGGGAAAATGAAAAAGCTGTAAAATTGCTGCGTAGTTTGAAGGATTACAATCTTGCAATAAATCCAATTGTCTTCAGCGAGGTTAGCTTTACATCTCTATGAGATATGGAAGAGACTTAGATAAGGTCTTTGAATTCTTGGATTCATTCGTAATGCTCGATTTGACTAAGGAAGTCGTGAGAATATCCAAGGAGTACATCATCAAGTTTAAGCTACTTCCAAACGATTTGTTGATCTTAGCAACTTGCAAATATTACGGATTTTCCTTTAGCCTCGCTCGATAGTGATTTTAAGGAATGTTGTAGAGCTGAAAGAGTAAAACTCTTGGAGGTAGGATAATATGGAGTTCTACAAGGAGACCGAGCTTGAGAGGGTTAGAAACGATATTAAGAGGTGGTAATTACGTTAAAAAAGCGTAAAGTAAAAAGAAAGAGAAAAGGCAGTAAAAAAGAGAAAATGATAGCGAATAGATATAAAAAGGCTGGTTATACGGTAAAAACAAACAAAATTATTAAGTTAAATCAATATAAGAATGCTGAAATTGATATATTTGCAATAAGAAAAGGCGAAAAGTTAGTTATCGAATCAAAAACTGGGAGTCAAACTATTACCAGTAATGATATTATAAAATTATCTAAAAAAGCAAACAAAGTTAAAGCTAAGGCTGTGTTGTATTTAGGTCCAAAAACAAAAATAACGGAGAAAGCTAAAGCGTTAGCTAAGAAATTAGGAATTACAATAAAAAGAGGTTGATAATTATGGTTATGCAGTTTTATAAGGAGACCGAGTTTAAAAAGGTGGATTTGAACGGTAGAGTTGTGGAGACTCCGAAGGATTGGGGGGTTGTTAGGCTTGGTGATGTTGTAGAAGTATATGATAGCAAAAGAATACCGCTTAGTGAACAAGAACGAGCAAATAAAAAGGGGCCATATCCCTACTGCGGAGCTACAGGGATTATCGATTATATTATTGATGATTATAATAAAGGGGGAATATGTTTTATTAGCAGAGGATGGTGGATATTTTGGACTGTTTGAACAATCTGCATACATAATGACAGGCAAATTCTGGGTAAATAACCATGCTCATGTTTTAAAAGCTAAAGATGACGTATCTAATAATTGGTATCTTATGTATAGTGTATCTTAAATTACATGGACTTAAGACCATATATTGTAGGTTCTACACGAGCTAAGCTTAATCAAACCAATATGAGAAAGATAAAAATATCCTGCTCCCACCACTCTCAGAACAACAAAAAATCGCCGAAATTCTTTCAACTGTAGATAAAAAACTCGAAATCGAAAGGAAGGAGAAAGAAAAGCTTGAGAGGATAAAAAGGGGACTCATGGATATTCTGCTAACCGGAAAGGTGAGGGTGAAATAAGATGGAAAGGAGGATAAAATCATGCCCCTCCAATCCGAAAGTGCAGTTCACGAAGAGATAAAGAAAAAAAACTCATCGAAATCGGATGGAAGGATGGAAATTCCGAGCTTAAAATACCTGAGCGCACCTTAATTGAATACTACTACATCCCCGAAATCGTTGAGAAAAAAGTTAAGGAAATAAATCAAGGCAAATTCTCAAAATTAACGAGGGAAGAAGAAAGAGAAGTTATCGAAACCATTTTCAACGAGCTTAACTCTGGAGAAGAGAGGACTCTCAACTACCTAAAATACGACATCAAAGTTAATGTTAAATCTGAAATTCTTACATTTCACCTAATCGATTACAAAAACTTAAGGAAGAATTACTTCTTCTTTCTACGCGAAGCCAAGTTTAAGGGATCTCCAGATAACATGAAACCCGACTTCACAATATTCATCAACGGAATTCCCGTGGTGATAATAGAAGCTAAATCCGAATCCGTTCCTTTCTCCCATTTCCAAGCTTTGAAAGATATAAGAACTTACGAGATGTATTCTCCCGATCTCTTCAGATTCGTTCAGTTTGGAGTTGCTTACGGTGATGAGAAACTCTACACCTCAACACTACCAAACTGGGATAAGAAAGACAGAGAAAGCTACTCCTTCAATTGGGACGATATCTTCGACCTTCTAAAGCCCTCAAGAGTTGTTGAGTTCATCAAATACTTCATATTCTTCTGGAGACCGAGGGAAGGTGTAAAGAAGAAGCTAATGGCAGGCTGAACCAGTATAGAGCCACGATAAAAGCGATGAAAAGAATAGAAGAGCACATGAACGGAGGAAAGAATAGAGGACTTATATGGCACTGGCAAGGTAGTGGTAAAACGTTCACGATGTTCTTCATAGCGAACTACTTCTTAGATCGCTACTATGACAAAAACCCGGTAATCTTCTTCGTCGTGGACAGGCAAGACTTCGAAAGACAGCACGACGAAGTTCTGAAATCCGTTCAGGATGAAAAATTCAGAAGTTTCTATAAGAAGATCGAAGGTATTGAAGAGCTTTGTAGGATTGTGGAAACTTTAAAGGAGAGCGAATTTTCATCCAATATAATTCCGCGAGGTATTTATCTAACTACGATTCAAAAGTTCCAGAGAGGAGAGGTTTCAGATGGTTTAACGGAAAAAGCTGATGAGGAAGCATCTCAAAAACTCTACGGTTTACTGCTCAAACTCTCTAAGAGATATCTGGATTTCCTCAAGAAGGGGAAAAACCCGAAGAATACGAAAAGGTAAATCAAGAGATTTCGAGGCTAAGCGATAAGGATAGAGAAAGCTACCTCCTCAAACTTGGAGGTGTAAAGAAGTAGGAGCGTTCTATTTTTGATAGATGAAGCTCACAGAAGTCAATACGGATTGTTGAGGGCTATGAGGAAAAAATGCTTCCCCGAATCGATAGCTTTTGGTTTTACTGGAACGCCGATATTCAAAGAGGAGAGGAACACGTTTTTCGAGTTCTCCTATTCAAACGAAGGGGAGTGTTATCTCGATGTCTACTTTATCGGAGATTCGATAAGAGATGGTTTCACGTTACCAATACTCTACGAGGTTGTAAAGGAAGGAGATGCCAAAGCTGAAGGAGTTCAGATAAGACTCAGCGGGGAGGATATAGCAGGATTTATCAGGAAATACATGGAGAACAAAGGAAATATCGAAAAATTACTTGAAGCTAAGATAACCCAGAAAGATGTTCGAAGAAATATATATAACGAAAGCTAAGGTCATCCTCCTAAATCCTGCGAGGATAGGCAAGCTTGCAAAGTATATCGTCGATAGGATTGAAAAGGATACGGAGAACTTCTTCAAGTTTAAAGCAATGGTCGTAGCCGTTAATCGATTGGGTTGCGTGAGATATAAAAAGGCTTTAGACAAGTATCTCGTTGAAAGGTTCGGGGAAGAAGCGAAGAACTGGGTAGAAATAGTGATGACATACAATTACAAAGAGGATGAGAAAGAAATTCTTGAATACATGGAAGAATTAAGGAGGAGAAGAGGCAACAAAGATTACAACGAGATAAACAAGGAAATACAGGACGAATTTAAAGAGAAAGATAACCCGAAGATACTCATCGTAACGGATATGTTACTAACTGGATTTGACGCTCCTCAGCTCAAGGTGATGTATCTCGATAAACCACTTTACGAGCACAGACTTCTGCAGGCAATTGCAAGGGTTAACAGACCTTACAAGGACAAGGAGTTCGGATTGATCGTTGATTCCGTTGGATTGATGGATCATCTAACGAAAACTATGGCGATATACAACCTTCTCGCAGATGAGCATGCGGACATTAGAAGAGATCTTGAACTCAACTTAATGAGATCGATAGAGCAGAAGTTCTCAGAGTTCAAAATTAAGTTTGAACAGCTTAAGAATGAACTGAGGAGTTTAAAGGTTGGAGATGAGGATGTAGGGATAGATCTCGATGCTGTAAAGGAGATGTTGAAAACTGGAACTGGGAAAGAAGACATCCTTGCAAGGATAAAGATACTCGCGATGTTACATACAGAAAGTGTTAGCATATCTGCAAGAGTTATAAAACTTGTGAATGAGATGGGCACAATTTTAAAACTCTATAAAGCTCTGGGAGCGTATCCAGAGAAGATCGTTTACGTTGATGATATTCAAGTGCTTGCCTACCTGTATTACAGATTAAAGGCAATCATACAAGGAAAAACTGCAAAGCTTGGAAAAGAGTTTTGGAACGAGTTGCTACCCTACATTCACAATAGAACAATCGTTGAAGAGTTTAAGGAAATAGGAACAGTAAAAATTGAGCCTGAAAGGATAGAAAAGCTGATTTCTGAACTTGCAGTCAGCGAGGAAGAACTTAGAAAGAGGATAGTAAACGAGCTTGCCGATTACTTCTTCTTTATACGGAGCTTCGTAAGGGAAAGAATGCACGATCCCGTCTATAGACAAATATCTGAAAGAGTTGAGAAGTTGCGGATCAAGTGGGTTACAAGAGTTATAAACACCAAGGTGTTCCTTGCAAAACTTAGGGCGATTGAAGATGGAATTAAGGATTACGAGAAGAAAATAGCGGGTAAGCCATTTTCCGATAGGTTAATAGAAACCATTAGCTATTACGTTAAGCAGAAAGCAGGAAAAGAGGTAGATTTCAAAGATGCGAGGGATTATCTGAACACCCTCGCTTCAAAGAAGTCAAAAATCTTGCCTCAGCAAGAAAAAGAATTAAGAACTAAAATTTTGATGGATTTGTTCCGAGCAGGCGTTGAAAAAGATGCGGTAAAATTGGCTGGAGAGCTTGTAGATTACATCAAGGAGGAGTTTGATAGATCATGGAGAGAAAGCAAGTGATAAAAATATTCAGAAGCGTAGTAAAAGAACTTGGAATTGAGGGTGTTAAAATTAGAATAACTCCGATGAAAAGAAAAGTTGCATCTTTCTCGTTCAAAACTAAGACGTTAAGGCTGAACTGCAACATAATTGATCTCCTCAACAAGGAACAACTAAAATTTATAATCTTTCACGAGCTAATCCACTTTAAAGTGAGAGACATTAATCACAGGTCAAAGTTCCATGAAGAACTTGAAAAGTATTACGATAAAGGGAGTGTGACCACATGTTAGAACCCTTGCTACGTGTGTCAGGTAGTAATATTGATAAAGCCTTGGGTTGTACACTCCCTTTCTTTTTAGCATGTAGTAGATGCAGACCAACATTTT
>JALSOD010000267.1 GCA_026986655.1 Caldifarciminota bacterium
ACATGGTAGGAGCCTATCTGACTCCTAAAGAAGGAGACTCTGTTTCCTACAGAATCCTTGGGTTTTTTAAACTCACCTTTTATAGGGTGAAAGAATTCGATGATTTACTTCTTGTGGATGTTAATAGCAGTATTCTACCCGGAAATATCGGGTGGACTGATTATTACGAAGGTCTATTCACCTATCTAAAGAAAATTCCAAGACATGGAATTGTTGTCAGGAAGTTTAAAGTTTCCCCGAATACGTTTGTCCTTGTACTACCACAAAATATTAACCCAAGGGCTATTAGAACAATAAGAGTCCTGGGTTACATTTTAATTTTCCTTGGTATATACTTAATTTACGATCAGACTTTGCGAAGGGTTGTGAGAATATAAACCCCATGTCAACTACACCCATTCTTAAGCAGTATAAGAGAATAAAGGCAGAGCACAAGGACGAATTATTACTTTTCAGAATGGGGGACTTCTACGAATTTTTCTATGATGATGCGAAGATAGCCTCCAAAATTCTTGGGATTGCACTCACTTCCAAACCTATGGGTAAAGGAATCAGGGTGCCTCTCGCTGGAATTCCGGTAAAAGCAGCGGACGGGTATATTTCTAAGCTACTTCAAAAAGGTTATAAAGTGGCGATCTGTGAGCAGGTGGGAGAAAATAACTCTGGTTTGATGGAGCGTAAGGTTGTTGAGATTATAACACCAGGAACTGTATTTTCTCCCACTCTTCTTGAAGACAAATCTCATAACTATATTGCTGCGATCTATAGAACTGAGAATCGTGCTGGTGTTGCTTATTGCGATATAACTACAGGTGATTTTTTCGCATTTGAAGATGACCTTGAAAGGGCTTTGACCGAACTTGAAAGAATTGGAGCCTCTGAATTACTCACTGAAGAAGAGACAGAATTACCCTTCGACAACCTGACTCAACGTGACCCTTATGAATTTGACTACCACAGGGCAAGGGATGAACTTAAAAATTTCTTCGGAATTTCTACCCTCGACCCGTTTGAGCTTGAGAAAGAAGAACTCGCTGTCAGAGCGGCAGGAGCCCTGGTCTCCTATCTTCTTGAAAAAAAGCCCGGGATGCTGGAACACATTAAGGGTATAAAAAAGGTGAGACTGTCCAGCTTCATGTACATAGATCCACAAACGATCAGGAATTTAGAGATAGTTGAGAAAATCAGACCAGAGTCTGAAGGAATGACACTTTTTGATGTCCTCGATAGATGTCGGACCCCGATGGGCTCCAGGAGGCTGAAAGAATCCCTCCTTTCTCCCTTCCTCTCAAAAGGACAGATCCTCAAAAGGCTTTCCCGAATCAACCATCTTGTTATGAATCCAGGTCTGCTTAAGGAGATCCAGAACCTTCTCTCTGACATAACGGATATTGAAAGACAACTTGGGCGAATATCAGCAAATAAAACAAATCCCAGGGAGCTTGTGCGTTTTGCGAGTTCTCTCTCTTTCACTCCTAAATTATCCGCTCTACTTGCTGAATTCGAGGAATGGAAAGAATTAATAGATTTCCCTGATATTGGAGGAGTCGATAGGGATATTTTAAACACCATAGTGGACGATCCACCGGTCAATTTTAACCTTGGAGGGGTTGTAAGAGACGGTGTTAATGAGGAGCTTGATGAACTCAGGGATATAAGTAGACACGGTAAGGATAAGCTTCTCGAACTTGAACAGAGAGAAAGGATCCGAACCGGGATAGGTAATTTGAGGATTGGTTATAACTCAGTCTTTGGATATTACATAGAAGTAACAAAGTCCAATTTGCACCTTATCCCTGACGACTATATTCGCAAACAAACGCTTACAAACTCCGAAAGGTTTATAACAGAGGAGCTGAAGCAGTTAGAAGAAAAGATCCTTGGTGCCGAAGAGCGAGCGGTAAGACTCGAGAATGAAATTGTGAAACAATTACGGGAAAGGGTTTTAGAGAGGTCATTTGCTATAAAAAACATTGCTGAAAAGGTTGCAGAAATTGATCTCATAGCTTCTCTTGCAGAAGTGGCGTCAAAAAGAAAGTACGTGATGCCAGAAATTAAGGAGGATGGCCGAATTGAAATAAAAGATGGACGTCACCCTGTTGTTGAAGCAACCCAGAATTCTGAATCTTTTGTGCCAAATGACACATACATGGACCTTCAGGAGAATCGCATTTTTATCATAACAGGACCCAATATGTCTGGTAAGTCGACTTATTTACGGCAGGTGGCCCTCATCACAATTATGGCACATATTGGTTCCTTTGTTCCCGCCTCGAGTGCAAAAATTGGTCTTGTGGATAGAATTTTTTCAAGAATAGGAGCTTCTGACGACCTCGCACGTGGAATTTCAACATTCATGGCCGAAATGATTGAGACAGCCCAGATTCTCCACAATGCCACAAGAAGAAGCCTTATCATTCTTGATGAAGTTGGCCGTGGAACCTCAACATTTGATGGTCTTGCTATTGCCTGGGCTGTTGTGGAATACCTTGCTGATTTTGTGGGAGCAAAAACTCTGTTTGCCACACATTATCATGAGTTATCTATTCTGGGGAGGACATTGAAAGGAGTTAGAAACTACACCATCGCCGTCAAGGAATGGGGAGATGAAATCATCTTTTTAAGAAAACTCATTCCCGGGGAGTCCGACAGAAGTTATGGAATTCACGTTGCAAAGCTTGCTGGCATCCCTCCGGTTGTGATCAAGAGAGCAAAGGAGATTTTGAAAGACCTTGAAAAAGGAAGAAAATCCCTTAAAGTAAAAGCACGAGAGGAAACCTTGCAGTTAGACATTTTTAAAAAGGAAGAGAGCGAAAAAGAATCTCGCCTCATAGAGATGTTAAAAGGGCTGGATCCTGATTCGCTTTCACCCCGTGAAGCATTAGAATTAATCTACAAACTAAAAGAGGAGTTAAGAAAATGAACGGAATATTTTCAAAACTGTTTAGAGGCTGGGGTAGTGAAGTTGCAGTTGACCTCGGGACTGCACACACGCTGATCTATGTTAAGGGTAGAGGAATAGTCCTGAGAGAACCATCCGTTGTGGCTGTGGATAAGTCGACAGGCAAGGCCCTTGCAATAGGGGAGGAAGCTAAGAGGATGCTCGGAAAGACACCGGGTAACATTCTTGCCAAACGTCCTATGAAAGACGGGGTTATTGCCGATTTTGAACTTGTTCAAGAAATGCTCTATTCCATGCTTACAAGGGTTTTAAAGAAAAATCTTATCATCCGCCCCAAGGTTCTCATAGCAGTCCCTTCAGGTATTACTGAGGTTGAGAGACGTGCAGTTAAGGATTCAGCGGAGAATGCAGGTGCGAGAGAGGTTCTCCTCGTCTCTGAGCCAGTTGCAGCTGCAGTTGGCATTGGTTTACCTATAGATGAACCAACCGGCAACATGATTGTTGACATTGGTGGTGGAACCACAGAAATTGCAGTGATTGCACTTTCCGGGATTGTAACCAATACTTCTATAAGAGTCGCTGGTGATGAAATGGACGAAGCTATTACTAACTATGTTCGTGAGAAGTATCGTGTCATTATTGGTGAACAGACAGCTGAAAACGTCAAAAAAGAAATCGGGAACGTTTTCCCTCTCATTGAAGAAACCAAGATGGAGGTGAAAGGACGTGACCTCGTCTCAGGTAACCCCAAAACAATCGAGATTTCTTCTTCTGAGATCAGAGATGCTTTAAAAAGCCCCATCAATCAGATAATCGATGCAGTTAAAAACGCTCTCGAAAAAACACCACCAGAGCTCGTTTCCGACATCATTGATAGAGGAATATACCTAACTGGTGGTGGGTCACTCATAAAGGGACTTGATGAACTTATCAGAGAGGAAACCAATCTGTACGTGAAAACAGTTGATAATCCTCTCGATTGTGTGGCTCTCGGAGCCGGAAGAATACTTGAAAACCTGGAGAAATATGAGAAGGTGCTTTTAAAACCCCATAAGCTGATTTCTCTTTAATGAAAAAAAAGTACCTTATTTACCCACTCATTTCTTTAATCTTTTTTGTAAAACCAGTGAAGCTATTTCTGCACACTGTTCTGGCTGAGTCTGTCTATATCCCTGTGCTAAAAGCCGAAAAATTTATTGAAGAAGTTTTCATGATCCACTCTGAATATGAAAGGTTGAATGAACTTCTTTTAATGGCCATGTCTCAGATAGATGAGCAAAATCGTAAAAGGATCTTTTCAATCTGGCGAGAGGGACTCGATACCTCTTTTGTTCTTGCGCGGGCGCTCTACTTCGATCCATTTGGTCTTGTACAAAAAATTACCCTCGATAAAGGGCTGAAAGATGGTGTTAAATACGGTATGCCGGTAGTGTACAAGGGAGTTCTTGTGGGAAAAGTATACTATACAAGTTCCAATCTGTCCTTTGTCATGACGATGTACAACGACAATTTCAGAGTGGGAGTTGTTGATAAAAGAACCGGTATCCTTGGAGTTTACGAAGGCGGAAGTTCTCCCAGGCTCCTTTATGTTCCTGTGTGGGCAGACGTTGCTAAGGGAGACACACTCGTCACATCAGGGATAGGTATAATCAGGGGCGGAATTTATGTGGGGAGAATCACATCTGTTGAGAAAACCGGGAAGGAGAACTTCTTCTACAAGATAAAGGTGAAACCCTTCTGGGATTTCTCAAGTTCTGGATTGTTTGGGATAGTCAAATGAAAACCAAGCAGGTGATATTATTGATACTTTTACTTATTTCGTCCGCTATCAGGGCTAAGGTTACCTACATCTGGTTACCTGATCCAGTGCTTGTATTTTTCCTCCCACTTATGCTACATCTTGACGAAGGGTACATCGGATCCGTTGCAATTATTTCTGGTATTTTAAGAGACGGCTTATATATCGATATTCCCTGGATTTCGCCCCTACTGTTTTCTATATTTGGGGTTGTTATGCTAATTTACAGAAGTTTTGTGAATGTTTCCCTCATTTTGCCAAAAATTCTTTTATTTTCCGTAAGTGTAGTTGTTTATTACACAGCCTATCTTTATGTGAACGGGCTGGGGATTTCCTTTATTTACTTCAGAGCTATTTTATTTACCATAATTTTTGCCTTTCTGGTTGAACTATGGCTACAGAGAAGATAAGGATCTCGGTCTTTCTTGCTACGATTTCAATCGTCTTTTTTGTACTTCTTGGAAGACTGTACTATATTCAGATTTCAAAACATCGGGAATTTTTGGACAAGGCAGAGAAAAACTTTTTAAAATCGATAAGAATTCCGTACAGAAGGGGACGGATACTTGACAGGAACGGAATCGTTATAGCTGACTGGAAACCGGGATTCGCCGTTTATATTCTGAAGAATGGATTGAAGAAAAACGAACTCAAGAATCTCCTCGATATCATCGGATTTAAGACAAATCTTGATAGTCTTTACAGGAGTCTTGTCAACTATCCTGTGATCAAAGACCTGACCTTTGAAGAGATTGTTAAGTTGGAGGAGGAGAGGGACAAATTTCCTTATTTTGTGGTCGGAACAATACCTTTGAGATATTACCATTATCCTGTAGTATTGTCTCACATTACAGGCTACACAGGAGAGGTTACGCAAAGCGAAATTTTGAGGGATTCAACTCTGAAACTGGGGGAAACAATAGGAAAAAGAGGAGTTGAAAAGTATTACAATAAAATTTTGCGGGGCAAATTCGGGGAAAGATACTTCATGGTTGACGTGACTGGACAGTTGATAAAGGAGGATCCTATCCCCCCGGTAAAACCAGTGAACGGAAAGGATTTAAGTTTAACGATTGATGTACCACTCCAGCTTTACATCGATTCTCTGATGAAGAAGTACAGCAAAGGGGCAGTTGTTGTGCTAAACGTGAAAACAGGAGGTATACTGGCACTCTATTCAAAGCCCTCTTTTAATGCAAACGCCCTTGCACAGGGTATCTCTTTCAAACATTGGCAGAGGTTGATCAGTGATAATGCGAGGCCCCTTCTTGATAGAGCGATTTCAGGACTTTATCCGCCAGGATCCACATTCAAACCTGTGTCCGCTTTGTTCGCTTTGGATCTTGGAGTTGTGTCAAGGAACACAATTTTCAGTTGTCCGGGATACTACAGGCTGGGAAGGAGGGTGTGGATGTGCTGGTACAAACCAGGTCACGGGAGTCTCAATCTCACACAGGCTATTCAGAAGTCGTGTGATGTATATTTCTACCAGTTGGGACTTCGCGTTGGACTCGGAAGATTTCTGAATATGCTTAGAGATTTTAATATCGGTGGTAAAGTCGGAATCGATTTGCCAGGCGAGATTAGTAGTTTTGTCCCTGATAGTGCATGGTACAGGGCAAGGTATGGAGAGAACGGATTTGGACCAGGAAATGTGCTAAATCTTGTGATTGGACAGGGTGAAATTATGCTCACACCATTGAAAATCGCGACCCTAACAGGTCTTATTGCAAATGAAGGTGTTCTGCCTCAACCTCATATTCTCAAATCAATCGAAGGAAAACCTTTTGCTCCGAAAGACACACTGAGATGGAGCGTGGATAGTAGTTTATTTAAAATTGTGAAGGAAGGAATGTGGATGGTCGTTAATAAAGAGGGGGGAACTGCCTACGCCTCGCGTTCTGATAAAGTGGTTTATGCGGGTAAAACCGGAACCTCACAGAATCCCCACGGTAAAGATCATGCACTATTTACAGCCTTTGCTCCCTATGATAACCCCCAGATTGTTGTCACGGTTGTTGTGGAGCACGGGGAACACGGGAGTCGTGTTGCCCCCATTGCAAAAAAGATAATAGAAAGATACTTCGGTTATTAAATTTATGTGGAAAAATCATCTCTATCATGAAGATATTCAAGTGGGTCTTCTAATTCGAAGAATCCTGATTCCTCTGAGAATCGTCTCAAAAGATACAGATGACCTGCTCCAATAATTAGTAAAATTCTCTCTTCATGCTTTTCAATGAGCCAAGTCAGATTGGTAAAAATTTTTAGGTTCCTGCCATACCATAGCTCAACCCAATTGGCTCCTATATAATCTCCCGGTTTTCCAATTTTGGCTATTTCAAAATATATCCTGTGCTCTTTTCTAATTCTTCCTTCACTGTTTAAGAATCTAAGCAAGGCCAGATAACCAGACTCCTCAAGGATTTTGTTTTCAACCTCTGTATTTTCCCGTCCCACTTTATATATTTTTTCTACCATTCCCTCAAGTCCATTTGATCTGGCAAATTTATCGAAGTTGACATCATTTTCTTCGACATCAAATGACTCAAATGAATCCACAGCGTAGATTTGATTGTGCCCCATTTCTCTTGCTATTCTAAATCCTATTTGTTCGACTTCATTATCGGAGAGAACATAATCATCATCGATGAATTTCCGGTATTTTTCATTAATCAGGTTTGATTTGTTCCAGCTAACCTCCACGGCAACTTTTGTTGGAGAGAATTTCCTGAGATTTTCAACTAATTTTAAAATTTCCTGCTGGAATCTGGGAGATTGGATATTTTTTACTTTAATGTTAAAAATGTCTCTTCCAGGGTTATCAAGATGAATGGTACCTATGATGAGGATTTTGGGCATAAAAAAA
>JALSOD010000268.1 GCA_026986655.1 Caldifarciminota bacterium
TCAGGAGGTCCACTTGTTAACGCACTTGGTGAGGTTATCGGTATAAATACCTTCATCTTCTCTAAATCCGGAGGCTCGGAGGGGATGGGATTTGCTATTCCAATAAACACTGCAATGAAGATTGCGAGGGAATTAATAAAGTATGGAAAGGTCCGCGAGGGATACATTGGGGTTTATGTCCAGAACCTCACACCTGACCTGAAAAAGGCCCTCGACTACAAAAAGATTTACGGTGTTCTGATTTCCTCAATCGATCCCGAAAGCCCGGCAAAGAAAAAGCTTAACGAAAGTGATATTGTGGAAAAGATCAATGGAAGATACCTCTACAATGTTGGAGACTGGGAAGACTTTACTTATGCCCTAATTCCTGGTGACACATTGAGGATGACCGTATTCCACAACGGTAAAGAAAAAACTGTTCTTCTTGTGGCAAAGGAAGTGAAAGAACAGGGGGTGTTTGTTAAAGATTTTGGCGTAACAGTTACAAAAATTACACCATATTTTGTTCACAAGTACAATCTGTCCACTACACGGGGACTTCTCATTCTAAATATCAAGGCTGGATCGATTGCTGATCGTATCGGATTGAAAAAAGGAGACGTTCTACTTTCTATTAATGGAGTTAAAATCTCGACGAGAGAGGACATAAAAAAAGGACTTAGAAAGGCGAGAAAGAGAGGATTCCTCAATCTTGTTATAAATAGAGGTGGCAGTATTTATCAGGCCACAGTAAGCTTTTGACATGAATGAAAGAGCGATAAAAATAAAGGTTGGATTGATGATACTGATGGGACTTGTAGTGCTCATTTTGGGATACTACTGGCTCAGAAACTACCAGTTACGCAAAGAATACCATACTTACAGGGTGAAATTTAGAAAGATAGGATGGGTGAACAAGGGAGACCTTGTAACAGTTATGGGGGTTCCAAAGGGAAGAATCGAAGATATTCAGCTGTACGGTGACAGTGTGATAATTATTGCAAAGCTCGAAGATGTCCGCTTGCGGAGGGGAGCTACTGCAACCCTTGTGAGTCTTGGTATTATTGGCCAGATGAGACTCTCATTTACCCTTGGAAACGGTCCACCCCTCCCTGATAACTACACTATTGAGGGAAGAACACAAAAGGACATGGGAGAGGTTATTTCAGAAATGGGCTCTTTTCTGGCATCCTCAGACTCTCTTATTGGATATGGAATACAGCTCATGAATCAGACCTCAGACATTTTGAAAATTGCTTCTCAAAAGATAGTCTCCTCCTCTCAGAAGTTTGATAGTCTGGTTGTAACTCTGAACAATTTGTCAAACTACCTCAAATTAACCGTTAACGAATTATACCCACAGTTAAAGAGAAGTGTGCAAAATGCCGATACTACGGTCAAGAATCTGAATAAGCTCATTGCTGATGTAGATTCACTTACCTCTGTAATCCTGTCAGAGAAAGGAACTGCCGGTAAAATTGTGAATGATGATTCTCTTTACATCGAACTGAAAAATACATTGAAATCCTTGAGAGAGCTTATGGATGATATAAAGGAACATCCCAAAAAGTATGTCCAGATCAAAATCTTCTAAAAGGACAAAATTTGTTTGCAACAATTGTGGTTACGAAAGTCCCAAATGGCTTGGGAAATGCCCAAACTGTGGTGCATGGAATTCCTTTGTCGAAGTTAGATTAACAGATATAGATGATAGAGGGTGGCTTGTTAAAAAGGATAAGACTTCACCGGTTACACTTGGTAAAATTTTAGCTGTTAAACGAGAAAGATTCCCAACGGGAATTGATGAAGTAGATCGGGTCCTTGGCGGTGGAATAGTCCCAGGCTCTCTCATTTTAATCGGGGGCGATCCAGGTATTGGTAAATCTACCCTTCTGCTTCAAATTGCAGGAAGACTGTCAGAGAGAGATAAAAAAATCCTTTACGTTACTGCTGAAGAATCTCTGGAACAGGTTGCTGAGAGGTCAAGGAGACTCGGTGTTTCCAACGACAATATTTATGTTCTCGCTGAATCGGATATGAAAGAGATCATAAATAACATTGAAGACCTGGATCCTGATGTTGTTTTTGTTGATTCAATCCAGACAGTATACCATCCCGAGTTAACATCGGCTCCCGGCTCTGTATCACAGGTTCGGGAGTGTGCCGCTGAATTTATGAGATTAGCGAAATCAAAAAATATTGCCACTTTCCTCGTCGGCCATGTTACAAAGGATGGTTCGCTCGCTGGTCCGCGAACACTCGAGCACATGGTGGATTCCGTGATTTACCTCGAAGGTGAACGTCAGATGGGATTGAGGATCTTGAGAAGTGTTAAGAACAGGTACGGCTCCACCAACGAAATCGGGGTTTTTGAGATGAATGAAAATGGTCTTGTAGAAGTATTGAATCCAAGTTCTCACTTCATCGGATCGTTGGATGAAAAACAGATTGGAGTAGCAGTTATTTCGCTTCTTGAAGGCATGAGGCCGCTCCTCGTTGAAGTTCAGGCTCTTGTTGCTCCTTCCACTTTCTCTGTACCTCAACGAAATACTACAGGATTTGATTCGAGAAGACTATCCATGATCCTCGCTGTACTTGAAATTATCACAGGTTACTCCTTGAGAAATTCCGATATTTTTGTTAACATAACAGGAGGGTTAAAGATAAGCGAGAGTGGAGGCGACCTGGGTGTTGCAATGGCAATAGTTTCTTCCTTCCGCAGAATTCCGTTGCCACCCAGAGCTATTTTTATTGGAGAATTAGGATTGGGAGGTGAGATAAGACGTGTAAACGGTATACAAAAAAGACTCGGTGAGGCAGAGAGGCTTGGATTTAAGACTGCCTACATCCCATACACCACAGAGAAGGTACCTGTTGATAAGCTAAAAGTCGTAAAAGTAAAAAATATTGAGGAGGCGATTCAATCATGCGTTGGTTGACAACAATTAGAATCTTATTCTTTGTAATATTCACAGTTATAGTTTTCGAAATCATTATAAGGCTTGGATATAGTTTGCCTGTCGGTATCATTGGTGGTCTAATTACAGCTGCAGCATTACTTGGACTTGAATATTTTATTGTTAGAAAAAGATCAAGAGACGTACTTGCACTTTTTGCAGGTATCACTGTGGCCTTGATAACGGCCAACCTGCTGGCTTTTTTTGTAACAAAAATTGATATTCTTGCCAGTGTCAAGCCTTATGTATACATTTTCTTCAACATTCTTATCCTCTATTTATTTGGTAGCTTTGCCTATCATAAGAGGGATGAATTGAAATTCCTGGATGTTTTTTATCACAAAAAGGGATACTCGAAAGGTCGTGTTCCACCTAAAATAGTGGATACAAGCGTTATCATTGACGGAAGAATTCTCGGAATAGCAAAAACCGGATTCCTCGAAGGAGAAATAATTGTCCCCAAATTTGTCCTTCGTGAGCTTCAAAGAATTGCTGATGCAAAAGATCATGCAAAGAGGACAAAAGGCCGTAGAGGTCTCGATGTCCTAAAAGAGCTTCAGCAGTTACCAGATTTTAACCTCGTAATTTCCTCAGAGGATGTGCCGAGAGTTAAAGAAGTGGACCACAAGCTCATAGAACTTGCAAGACGGAAAAAGGCAAAAATACTAACCATAGACTACAATCTAAAAAAACTTGCGGACATCGAGGGTGTCAGGGTCCTGAATATTAATGAACTTTCAAAGGAACTGAAGCCCATACTCGTTCCAGGTGACATCATCAGGGTTAAGGTTCTAAAACAGGGTAAAGAGGAAGATCAAGGAATAGGTTACCTGGAAGATGGAACCATGGTGGTGGTTGAAAATGGTGCAGACTATATTGGAGAGGAACTTGAGTGCTCTGTAATCTCAATGCTTCAAACAGATGCTGGAAGGATGATCTTTGCTAAACCAAAGAACGTAGTTCAGAGAAAGCACAATGAGCACCATCATCCGAATAGTCACAGATAATTACGTTTACGGTGGAGATTTTCGGGCTGAGCATGGATTTTCAGCTCTAATTGATGTGGATGGCAAATTGTTGATTTTTGATACAGGAAAGACACCAGAGGTTTTTAGATACAATTTTAGTAAATTTGGGATACCCGCAGATAGGATAGAATTTGGGGTTATAAGTCACGGGCATTATGACCACACGGGGGGATTGGCGGAGCTTTTAAAGCTCCGCCAATCCCCCCTTAAAATTTATTCACATCCCGATATTTTCTCCAATAGATTCGCCCTCGATCCCAACGGAGATTTGAGATACATCGGAATTTACTGGTCAAAACAGTACCTTGAAGGTCTCGGTGCAAAGTTTGAATTTTTCCGTGAGCCGGTAGCAATTTCCCGAAATGTTTGGATTTCAGGTGAGATACCCCGTGACCTCGGGTTCGAAGGACGCTCGTCACGATTCAAAAGAATTCAAAATGGAGAGCTCATTGAGGACACTATCTCGGATGATATGGCGATCTATCTGGTTACAGAGGAGGGGCTTGTCATCATCGTTGGTTGTTGTCATGCTGGTCTTCTCAACACAATTTCTCATGGAATTAAAGTTACAGGAGTTGATAGAATTCGCCTCGTGGTCGGTGGTACACACCTTGGAGGCTACCCTCTAAATAGATTGAGAAAACTCTTTAATGAGCTTAGAAAATTCGAAATACGGGAATTTAGATTATCCCATTGTACGGGACTCATTCCTTTTGCAGAGCTTTACAAACTCCATCCTGACAGGGTGTTGCCAACAAGAGTTGGAGAGGTTATAGAAGTTGGCTGATCTAACCGTTGAAATATCCGGTGTCCAGTTTAGAAATCCTGTATTCGTCGCATCTGGGACGTTTGGATACGGTTTAAAATTAAAAGATACTCTCCCTGTTGGATCTCTTGGAGCGATTGTTACCAAGGGCCTAACGATAAGACCAAAAGAGGGGAATCCACCCCAGAGACTTATTGAGACTCCCTGTGGACTTATAAATTCAATTGGACTTGAAAATATAGGCATTAAAGAATTCATTAAAGCCAAACTTCCGGAACTCAAAAAGTTGAGCACAAAGATTATTGTTAATATTTCTGGTGACAGTGAACGTGATTACTTTGAAGCAGTTGAAATTGCAGACAGTACAGATGGAATTGATATTATCGAGTTAAACGTTTCCTGCCCGAATGTCGAAAAAGGTGGAATGGAATTTGGGCGAAATCCAAAAATGCTCGAAAAGCTGGTTCGTGGAGTGAGAGAGAGAACTAGAAAACCCCTCTGGGTTAAAATAACGCCAAATTTTGTCGATATTGTTGAAGAAGCTCAAGCTGCCGTAAGCGGTGGCGCGGATGCAATTACAGCCATAAATACCCTCCTGGGGATGCACGTTGACGTTGAAAATAAAAAATTCACTATTCCTCGCAAGTTTGGGGGTTTTTCTGGACCAGCCATTAGGCCTGTTGCTCTTTACATTGTATGGAAACTTGTCCAATCGGTTGATGTGCCTGTTGTAGCGATCGGTGGTATAGACTCTCTAAATGCTGCCCTCCAGTTTTTCTTCGTCGGTGCCAGCGCTGTTCAAATCGGTACAGCAAATTTTATAGACCCTCGAACACCTTTTAAAATCATTGAGGAATTGGGAGAATACCTCGAGATCAACGGACATGAGAAAATTTCCGAAATCATTGGGGTTCTGAATTAGTTAACTGCAAGGCTTGATATATTAAACATCATGAAGGCTGGACATGTGTAAGGATTATTCCGGCAGATCCAAAAATTCCCCATCGCGAGAAGGGGGATTAAGGGTGATGATAATTTTTCCCAAACTCCCTTTTTGCAAAGGTGAGTTTGGGACATCCTATGTAGAATTAATTAACTAACCATGATTAAAAATTGACCAGAATTTTGTATTGGTACGTGGCTTTATAATTCAGTTTGTATTCATTTTTGAGGAGGTGACTTATGGATTATCCCTTTGAACCATTTAAGATCAAGAGTGTAGAACCAATCTATTTCACGACCAGGGAAGAGAGAGAGAAGATTCTAAAAGATGCAGGATACAATTTGTTTTTCGTAAAATCAAAGTATATTACGGTGGATCTGTTAACAGATTCGGGTACTGGCAGCATGAGTCAGTTCCAGTGGGCTGCAATGATGAAGGGTGATGAATCCTACGCTGGAGCCTCAAGTTTTGATAGGTTTGAAGAAGCGGTGAGAAAGTACACAGGGAAGAAGATTGTTATTCCAACACATCAGGGCCGTGCTGCCGAAAAGATCATTTCACATGTGATCTTTTCCGGAGAAGGAGGAAAAATAGCTGTCTCAAACACATTTTTTGACACAACGAGAGCGAATTTTCAATACGGTGGGGCAAAACTCTTTGATTTACCATCCCCGGAATCACGGGATATATTTTCTGATAAAATGTTTAAAGGAAATATTGACCTTGAAAGATTAGAATACCTCTTGAAGAAAGAGGGACAGAAAATAAAACTGATCACAATGACTGTGACCAACAATACAGCAGGAGGACAACCTGTTTCTATTGAAAACATAAAAGCTGTCAGGAATCTTGCTGATAAGTATGGTGTTTTACTGCATATCGATGCCTGCAGGGTTTCCGAAAATAGCTATTTTGTAAAAAAGTACGAATCCGGGTACGCGGATAAAAGTATAGCTGATATAGTGAGAGAAACCCTATCCTTCGCGGATATTGTGACAATGAGTGCCAAGAAGGATGGGCTTGTTAATATCGGGGGATACATTGCAACGGATGATGAGGATTTAGCCCTGAAATTTAAAGAGATGTTAATTTTATGGGAGGGATTTCCCACATACGGAGGTCTTGCCGGTCGCGATCTTGATGCGATTGCAGTGGGTCTGATGGAATCCCTCGATGAAGATTACCTCGAATACAGAATTTCACAGGTAAGATACCTTGGCGAAGGGTTCAAACAGGCAGGAATCCCGGTTTTGTGGCCAACCGGGGGACATGCCGTTTATGTTGAGGCTGCAAGATTTTTACCCCACATAAAAAGAGAGAATTTTCCGGGTCAGGCACTCGTTGTTGCCCTCTATCTCGAGGGTGGAATTCGTACGGCTGAAATTGGCTCACTCATGTTTGGACGGGATACCGACGTGGAACACGAGTTTGTGAGATTTGCTATTCCGAGGAGGGTTTACACGAGGTCACATCTGGATTTTGTGATTGATGTAATGAAAAATTTGAGTGATGGAAAAGCGAAGATCAGGGGCCTTGAGATCGAGTATGAGCCACCATTTTTGAGACATTTTCTGGTGAGGATGAGGCCGGTTGAATAGACAAGATACGGCAAATGTAGTGGATTTTTGGGGATATGCAGTAGAGGGTTGACAATATACAGACGTGGGGATATATTAATAGAGCCTTAACAAAAGGTTAAGGGTAAGTGGTAAAATGCTCTTAAAATAAATGGTCTTTGAAAATGAAGTGGGTTTGGTTCAGGTAAGTGGTTAAGTTACTAAGGGCGTCTGGTGGATGCCTTGGCGCCAGGAGGCGATGAAGGGCGTGGCAAGCTGCGATAAGCCCGGGGGAGGCGCAAG
>JALSOD010000269.1 GCA_026986655.1 Caldifarciminota bacterium
AGTGATTGTGAAACATCGACAATTTTCCATTAAACCCCCATTCTAAGTATGACAGGTAATGATTGTTATTCTGGAAATAATCCCTTCCTGAAAGATTTAGAAAGGATTTTAATTCAAGTCCATCCCGCTGTCCGTCCATCTGATTACTCAGAATTTTACTGTACTTTGACACAGACAGTGGTTTGAAATTTGTAAACCAGAAATTATTTCCTGCCATCGTTTCTAATCTTTCGAGTATCCTATAGTTTAAAGATGGGAATCTCCAATCAACTGGATTGCTTACAGGTGAAAGCACGTATGAAAGAAGAATCAGGAAAATCATTTTCCCCTCAAGTTAAAGTATGTGTTTTTCAATAAACGCGCATCGTCCTCAAGATTTGGGCTCTCTGAGATTACACACCCTTTTAAATCTTTATCTACAAAGGCCTTGAGGAGTTCTCGGTATTTCAAATCAGATTCGTCCAGATTTAGATGATACTTTTCTCCTTTTTTCCCATAAGCAATACCTGAAATGTGAATATGCATGTTTTCGAGCGCATTCTTTCCGAGTACACTTTCAACCTGCTCAAGGGTTTTGACAAATTCTTCGTAGGAGTTCTCTCTACCATTGCTTCTTGCATGAAGGTGGGCAAAGTCTATGCATGGATATACCCTTCCAGAAAATTCTCTGGATAGTTTCAGAATTTCTTCAAGTGTTCCAAACTGAGTTGGTTTTCCTGTGGTTTCTGGTCTGATGTCGATATCTATTCCTTCCTGATCAAGTATCTTAAGAATGGTTTCAAGTGATCTCTTTACATTGTCAAAAACCCTCTCTTCTGGAATATTCTGATAGAAAGCAGCGTGGAACGTAACGCTTCTTGCACCAGCTAAAAAACCTATCCTGGCAGAATCGACAATGCGCATAATGGATTTCTTTATTTTTTCCTCTTCAAATGAGCTTAAGTTGATGAAATAAGGAGCATGCACGGTAAGCTCCAAGTCCAATTCTTCTTTAATTTTCTTCACCTTACGTGCAAGTTCAGGCTTCATTCTCACACCCTGGACAAATTCCAGCTCCATGCAATCAAGCCCGAGGCTTTTAAGATGCTTCAGCCCTTCAATAGTAGATTTTTTGGGGGAAGACCTCGGCACTCCCGCTGTCCCAAAGAGTAGGCTCGGCCAGTTAAAACTCATCTTTAAGAAACTCCTCGTAAAACCTGCCAGCCTGGAATAAAGTTTTTTCGTCAAATGGTCTACCTATAAGTTGAAAACCGATTGGGAGCCCTTTACTGGATCTACAGCAAGGAATTGAGATTGCCGGAAGTCCTGCAAGACTCGCTGTCACAGTAAATATATCAGAAAGATAAAGTGAAACTGGGTCATCGATTTTCTCACCTATCTTGAATGCAGGTGTCGGGGCAACAGGGGTAAGGATGATGTCCACGTCTTTAAAAGCCTCATCAAAATCGTTTTTAATCAATCTCCTGGCCCTCTGGGCATTCAGGTAGTAGGCATCGTAGTATCCGGCCGAGAGGGCAAAAGTACCCAGAAGTATCCTCCTTTTGACCTCGGCACCAAAACCCTCGGTTCTTGTCTTTTTATACATCTCCTCCAGGGTCTCATATTCTTTAGCCCTATATCCGTACCTCACACCATCATAGCGGGCAAGGTTGGAACTTGCCTCCGACGTCGCAATGATATAGTAAACTGAAATGGCGTACTCCGTGTGAGGAAGGCTAATTCTTTTGATGGGAAATCCGTGTTCTTCTAATCTCCTGGCAACATCCAGGACACCGTTTTTGACCTCTTCATCCATCCCTTCGGTGAAGTATTCATCTGGAATTCCAATTCTGTATCTTTTCTTATCATACTCATAAAAGATTTCATCGATAGAGGGTACAGGAATATCTATGGAAGTAGAATCCATAGGGTCAAAACCAGCAATTGCACTAAAAAGTATTGCAGAATCATAAACCGTCGTCGTAATAGGGCCGATCTGGTCAAGGGAGGAGCCAAAGGCAACGAGCCCATATCTTGAGACCCGGCCATAGGTTGGCTTTAACCCCACAACTCCACAGAAAGATGCGGGTTGTCTTATGGAACCTCCTGTATCAGAACCAAGGGCAGCAACTGCCTCTCCTGCAGCAACAGCCGCTGAAGAGCCACTTGAAGATCCACCAGGGACATATTCATGATTGTGAGGATTTTTTGTGGGTCCGAAATATGAATGCTCACCCGACGACCCCATCGCAAATTCATCCATGTTAGTTTTCCCGATAATTATCACCCCCTGGGAGAGGATTCTCTCAATCACAGTGGCATTGTACGGCGGTTTGTAACCGAGTAGAATCCGCGAGCCACAGGTCGTATCCATATCTTTTGTCGAGATGTTGTCCTTAACGGCAATCGGGATTCCATAAAGTGGAGGAATATCTTCTTCCATATTCTTTTCAAGCTCTACAGCCCTCTCTCGAGCTTCATCTTCATATAAGCTGATGAAAGCATTTATCTCGTTTTCTCGTGACTTGATCCTTTCAAAAATATCATTCACTACTTCACTTATACTAAGCTCTTTTTTTCGATATTTTTCGTGAATTTCTTTAATATTCATTTCTCACCACCTTATCCTAAAGTTTTCAAATTCTCCGGTGTAAGGTTCGAAACTTACCTCAACACTGTCCACTCGCGAGGCAGGTGAACCCACATGACACCACTCAATCATTTTTTTAACATCCTCTTCTTCCCCTTCAAAAATGGCTTCAACCCGACCATCGGGCAGATTTCTAACCCAACCAGTAACCCCATGCTTATTGGCCATCCTTCTTGTGTAGTCTCTAAAGAAAACCCCCTGTACTCGCCCAGAAACAAACACGTGAGCTCTCACTTTCATGCTGGAAATTTTAAATCCCTGCATTTAAAAATTCCACCTCTATGCCGAATTCAGCAGGCAAATTTCTTGAAATAATCGATTTGGTAAAATATCATTATCAATCAATGATAGAACGATTGAAAAAGTTAATTCGCAGAAGGCCATCATTCGAAAAACACAGCTTTAAATTCAACGGACATATCCCTCGTGAATTACCCGCTCTTGTGATTTTCCCGGAAGATAAGACACCCTTTTTTGACGCCCTGACCCTTTTTTACTCTATTAGTAAGTACCATGAAAGCACATCCGTACTTCTTACCGATGGACTCAAAGATGGTTTTAGACACCACTTCCCCCATGTGAAATTTTTTTTATTTAACGACTCAGTCGGTCAAGATTTGAGGAATTTTTTCGCCGGGAAATTGCCCGTCGTTTATCTTCTGTCAATGTACAATGACATTTTTTCATCCTTCCCCGAAAAATTTTCAGGGTCCTTTGACGTAGCAATAAAGAGATTCTCTTCTCACTATAACTTTTTACTGGATACGGAACCAAATGATTATCAGGCCTTTGTTAATGACTTTTTAAAAATTTCGAGTATTGAGAATAGGGTAGAGGAGTTCAAAAATAGCTTTTCACTCAAAAGAAATGCTTCAAAATCCATCTTTCTTGATTCCAGGGACCCTGAAGTTGCAAAAATTTTAAAAAATCACGACAATGTTATCACTACGTTTAAATTCGAAAAGTATGACTTCAATTTTGTGGGTGACAAATCTTTCGAGGAACTTTTGAAAATTGCTTTAAATTCTAAGATAATTGTTGCAGAGGATAGTATATTCACGGGTTATGCTTTACATTATCACGTCCCTGTCTATAGTGACAATTGCGAGAAGTATTATAAAAATCCAAACTGTAAAAGTATCAGAAGCTTGAAATTATGAGAAATAGACTCTTACCAGCAGGTTTATTGATACTTGCGCTATTTACGGCATCCATTCTTGTCCTCACGCAACCTGTGATTAATCAGGTGAAGCGTGAGGTGCTTAAATCAACGAGGATAATGGCGGAACTGTTCTCTGGTTTGATTCTGAGCGCCATTGAGCAGGAAAGTGTCGCAAATGTGTTGAAAGAAGGCCTTAAGGATATCGATTTCCCTGTAATCGTTACAGACAATATGGGGATTCCCCGGGCATGGAGAAACATTAACGTAGATCCTAACAAATTTTCGGCCAAAGACCTTGAAAAGCCCGAAAAATTGAAAAATGACCCTGATTACAAAAAGTTACTGTGGACGCTCGGTCGTCTCTCGCGTCTCCATCCACCTGTAAAAATTGTTAAAGACGGAACAGTTGTAGGTTACATTTATTATGGAGATCCCCCAATATTAAATTATTTAAGAGTTCTCCCCTTTTTACTTCTAACTGTTGCCGTGCTTTCATTTCTTGGTCTATTCTGGGCAGCGAGATCCATTCAAACTTATCAGCTTGAAACTTTATGGGTAAATTTTGCAAAAGGTCTCGCTCATCAAATGGGAACCCCTGTTTCCTCACTCTACGGATGGTTTGAGTACTTAAAAATGGATCCTAATACCGACCCGATGGTGATCGAGGAAATGGGCAAAGATCTCGAAAGGATGAAATCAATTCTTAGAAGATTCTCAAAAATTGGCAATGGTGGTAAGCTCCATGAGGTTAACTTAAAAGAGATGATCGAGGAAACCGTCGAAGAGCTTAAGAAAAGAATCTTGAAAGACATTGATGTTGAACTTGACCTCGAAGACAATTTGATTATCTTTGGTGATAAGGAGCTATTATCATGGGCAATTGAGAATTTGCTCAAAAATGCCTATGAGGCCAGGAGGGATGAAAATCCTAGGATTCGCATTGAATTAAAGAAAAAAGGGGATAAGAAAATCATCCGGGTCATTGATAACGGAAAAGGCATCCCAAAAGACAAAAAGAAGCTTTTATTCAAGAAAAGCTTCTCAACAAAAGAGAAAGGCTGGGGAATGGGCCTCGTGCTAACAAGGAGAATTATTGAAGAGACCCACGGAGGGAAGATATACCTTGAAAAGAGTGAGCCTCTCGATGAAACAATCTTCGTGATAGAGTTATGAAAATCGTCGCGGCTCCGAACTCATTTAAAGAAAGCCTATCAGCCATTGAAATATGTGAAATTATTGCCAGGACTCTTGAAGAACTCTCCAGCACGTTTGAGATTTTAAAATTTCCAGTTGGGGATGGTGGAGATGGAACACTTGAAGCCGTTGTTTACTCTGGAAAAGGGATTTTTAGAACTTTTAAGGTTCACGGTCCGCTTCTGACGCCGGTTGATGCAAGGGTCGGAATTATTGCCAGTGGGAAGGTGGCATTCATAGAAATGGCCGAAGCATCCGGGCTCAAACTTGTACCACCAGAGAAGCGTAATCCCCTCTATACATCTACACTTGGAACCGGTGAATTGATAAAGAATGTCATTGAGCTCGGCATAAGGGACATAATTCTTGGAGTGGGAGGATCGGCCACTGTTGATGGAGGAATTGGCGCACTCTTCGCACTTGGATTCAAATTTTTAGACAAAAATGGGCAGGAAGTGACACCTGATGGAAGGGGATTGGTAAATTTTAGAAAAATCGTACCACCCCCTGAAATTCCGAATGTGAGGTTGAAAATCGCTGTTGACGTGATGAATCCATTTCTCGGGGAACAGGGAGCAGTAAGAGTTTACGGACCACAAAAAGGGCTGAAGCCCAAATATTTCGAACAATTTGAAGCAGGTCTTGCGCGGCTCCGAGATGAGATAATGAAGCTTACAGGTAAAGACATTGACGTTGAAGGAGCAGGGGCTGCCGGGGGAATTGCTGGCTCTTTTTATGGTCTCCTGGACGCAGAGATTAAAAGTGGGATTGAACTTATTCTGGAGATTTTGAATTTTGACGAGCTTTTGCAGCAAGGGGTTGATCTGGTCATCACGGGAGAGGGTAAACTGGATCATCAGACACTCTTTGGTAAGGCACCTTACGGGGTCGCATCACATGCTCACAAGTTTGGTATACCGGTCATTGCAATCGCAGGTGGAGTAGAGGACGAAGATAAACTTTTGGAATATTTTGACTCAATATTTTCAATTGTTAGAGGGCCTATAAGCTTAAAGGAAGCTCTAAAAACAGCAAAAGATAACCTTGAAAAAACAATAAGAGCCATTGGCTCATTAATCCTCGTAATATAACTTTTTAATCAATATCTGGTTCTCAAGTCAACAAAGATTGGAGGTATTCGAAAATTTTTGAATCTTTAGGATAAATTGCACACAATCGAGTGGATTTTAACATCTCTTTCTTGCTAAGAGGGAGGTTTCAGGAAGTTCCCTTTGTTAAATGAAGATATAGAGGATTTTTATCTTGCTCTTATTTTTCACACGCTCTCACAAAATTTGATCAACAAGCCTTGGAGGATTTCGATTCATACTCTTTTTCCGAATGTATGGAGTTTTGTCAACTCTATTGTCAATCAAATTTGATTATGTTTTTGTCAACCAGATTTAGAGATTGATTGGAGTGTTGCATCATTAACTTTCCAAAGAACGTGAATGTAAACCGCTAAAACTAAAAATCCCCCCTCGTAAGAAAGGGGACTAAGGGGGATGAAAACCTCTTGAAAACACAATCCCACTATCCCCCCTTCACCAAGGGGGGATTTTTTGTGGCGTGAAAAATCCTTCTGAATCCCCATTTTATCAAATGGGGGCCTTGCAAAACCAAAAATCTTACCTCTTCAGAAAGGGTTTGGGATAATTATTGCCGAAGTCTGAAATTTCTTTTGGCAAGGAAGGGGATTTTATGTGGAAGTGGTTTACTATAATGTAAGACAGGAAAAGGGGGGCGTGCCCTCTGTTCCAGAGGGCACGCCCCCCTTTCTTTTACACGCCCCCATCTTTTAAATCTATATCAGTACAAATTTGTATCCGTATTCTATGATTCCGCTCTTACCCTCGGCGTTGATCTTTCTGAAGACAACACGCACACGCTTCCCGATTTCAACTTCATCAGGCGTACAATCCGCCACCTGAGCTGTCAGTTTGGCACCATCATCCATCTTTGCAATGGCGACAACATAGGGTTTCTTAGTCTTGAAATCGTCAGGTGGTGTATAAACCACCGTGTACGTGATAATCTCTCCCTCCTCGGCAAGTTTATAGGGTTCAAGTTCTCTTGATCCACAGGCGTTACAAACCTGCCTTGGAGGGAAATGTATTTTTCCGCACTTTTTACACTTTGTTGCCTCAAGTCTGTATCTCTGAGGTATATGTGGATAAAATCTCTGAATAGGCATCGTTTTCCCTCCTTTTAATCAATTTTCTTTAAAATGTGGACCGTTGAGCTTGCGCCTGAGCCACCCATATTCTGTGCCAGTCCGATTCTCGCTCCTTCGACCTGTCTTTCACCTGAAATACCCCAGAGCTGTTCTGTAATTTCGACAATCTGAGCCACGCCTGTAGCTCCCACTGGATGTCCTTTGGACTTCAATCCACCGGATGTGTTGATGGGAATCTTCCCACCGATCTTCGTAAGGCCCTGTTCTACCGCTTCGCCACCCTTTCCTTTCTCAAAGAATCCGAGGTCCTCTGTGACAATAATTTCAGCAATGG
>JALSOD010000270.1 GCA_026986655.1 Caldifarciminota bacterium
CAAATTTTGAGGAGAACTTGAGAAAACTCTACGAGGAATTATGAGGAAAGTCCTGATCATCACCTACTACTTCCCTCCAATAGGTTACGCCGGGGGTCTTCGAATTATCAAACTTATGAAATACTTACCCCAATATGGCTGGCAGCCGGTGGTGCTCACATCAAAAGGATTCATGCACTACGAAGAAGACTTGTCTCTCCTAAATGATATTCCCTCAGGAACGCCGGTCTATCGGACCACATCCGTTGAACATGATACAATTCTTGGATTATTCAGGAAATCCAGAAAAGACTTTGGAGGGGTCAAATCTGTACGCAAGTTAGTGAGACTCGAGAGTTTCTTCCTCCTTCCCGACACCAAAGCCCTCTGGCTATACACGGCCCTACCTGCTGCCCTGAAAATTATAAAAAATGAGGATATTGACGTTATACTATCAACATCTCCACCTTTAACATCCCACCTAATTGCCGTTCTTTCTAAAAAACTCACCCACAGACCAGTGGTTCTGGATTACCGAGACGCATGGTCAGAAGACCCTTTTGGCCTCTTTCCAACGGGTATCCACAAAAAATTTATTGAAAAAATAGAAAAGTTCATCGTCAAAAATTCAGACTACGTTATCGCGGTTAACGAACCCATCCTGCAGGGACGATTAAATCTTGGGGCTGGCACGGGGAAAGTCGTTCCACAGGGATACGACCCTGAGGACTTCAAAACCTCATCGAGACCCAATGGAGGAGATAAACTAAAATTAGGAGGAGATAAACTAAAATTATTTTACACGGGTGTATTCTCGTACATTACCGACCCGACCCCTCTTTTTATGGCAATTGCATCTCTTGGTGAGCTCAAGAACCAGGTAGAGTTTCACGTCTTTAGCACAAAAAGGAGAGACCTTCTGGAATTTATCAAAAATAACCATCTCGAGGACACTATCATCTGGCATAGCTTTGTTCCACATAAAAAAATCCCGGAAATCCTGAAGCAAGCTGATGTCCTCGTTGTTACAATTGATAATAGTGCAAATTTTCCTTACGTTTCGGCTTCGAAAATTTACGAGTATATCGGCTCGGGACGGCCGATCTTTGGGGTTGTACCGGATAGATCCGATGCTTACAGATTCATCAAATCCCTTGGAAACTCCTTTGTTGTCACGCCAGACGATCCAGAAAAGATTAAGGAGAAAATTATTGAAATTTACGAGATCTGGAGAAACGGCGGGTTGAAAAATCTTGACGAAACTGTTAGAAAAAAGTTCAATCGCAGGGAACAGGCAAAACAGCTTGCAAAGATACTCGATGAGGTGACAAAATGAGGGTAATTGTAATCGGAGCAGGTCTCGCAGGTTCGGAAGCAGCGTATCAGCTTGCAAAGAGAGGGGTAAAGGTGAAACTCTTCGAAATGAGACCCGTAAAACTTACACCGGCACATAGAACGGGCAATTTTGCCGAACTCGTGTGCAGTAATTCCTTGAAATCAAAGGATATTTACAACGCTCATGGACTTCTGAAGGCAGAACTGAAAAGGCTCGACTCACTGGTAATGAAAGCCGCAGAATTTGCGGAACTCCCGGGTGGTAAAGCCCTTGTGGTTGATAGGGAAAAATTCTCCAGCTTCATAACTGAAACCCTGGAAAGTTTCAAAAACATTGAA
>JALSOD010000271.1 GCA_026986655.1 Caldifarciminota bacterium
ATTTTTTTGACCTCCTCTATAACAGCTTTGAGCCTATCTTCAAACTCACCTCTGAATTTGGATCCTGCAAGAAGTGCGCCGATATCAAGCTGCAAAATTCTTCTATCTTTCAATGGATCTGGTACTTTCCCCTCAATTATTCTCTGGGCAAGACCAAGAACTACTGCCGTTTTACCTACCCCGGGTTCTCCAATCAATACAGGATTATTTTTGGTTTTCCTCATTAGAATTTGAGCCACGCGCTGAATCTCTTCCTCCCGGCCGATCACAGGGTCAAGCTTTCCAAGTTCCGCAAGTTTCGTAATATCAGTCGTGTACCTCTCAAGTGCATTGTAACGTTGCTCAGCATCTGGACCGGTCACCCTCTGACTCCCTCTAATCTCATACAGAGCACGAAAAATTTTTTCCTTATCAACTTTAAATTCCTTCAAAATTCTCGCCGATGCACCATCCGAAATTTCAGCAATAGCGAGAAGAATGTGTTCGGCTGCCACGTATTCGTCCTTCAGTGCCTTCGCCTCGTCAAATGCCTGCTCTAACACCCTCTCGGCACGTGGAGTAATGTAAATCTGTGCTGGAGTCCCATAGCTAAATTCGACTGCAGGAATCTTCCTCAAAGCATCCGCTATCCGGTCTTTAACCGCGTGAGGAGAAATTCCCAATTTCTCAAAAATTTTTGGGACAACCCCATCCTCCTGCGAAAGCAACCCATAAAAAATATGCTCGGTGTCAAGCTGATTGTGTTTAAATTTAACAAGTGCGTTTTGAGCAAGTTCAAGGGCCTCTCTCGCTCCCTCCGTGAACCTATCTAATTTCATTCTATCATCCTCCACTCATATTTTTTGAGTGTGTTAAATTAGAATTATTTTACTCTTATGTCAAGGGAAAAATCATTAGACATTTAGCTCTATGAAACTTTGTTTTTCTAACGATTTGTTGTATATTAACAAAGCGTCCGACGGAGGTGATAGAATGTTTACTATCTTCAAAAAGACAAGGGAGCTGGAAGCCGAAATCAGCAAATTCCTCGATACAATAATTGAGGCTTCCATTCATTTTAAGGAGGGTATGAAATATTACCTCCAGGGGAATATCGGCCCCTTTGAGGAAAAGGTTAGAATCATTGATAAACTTGAATCTCAGGCGGATGATTTGAGAAGATCGGTGGAAGAAAATTTGTATCTTAACATGTTATTACCAGAGGCCCGTGGAGACGTTCTTGCACTCTTAGAAAACTCCGATGATGTGTTGAATGCAGTCGAGGAGACAATCATCGAATGTTCTGTGGAAAAACCCGAATGTAAGGAAGAATTGAAACAGGAAATGATGCAGCTTGTAGAAGCTGTTGTTGATGCAGTCGACGAGATGGTTTCAACCGTCAGAGATTACTTCACCAATCTGTCCGACGTTCCCAACCACATCACGAAATTAAAGGTTCACGAGCACGAAACTGATGAAATTGGTGAAAGAATGCGAAGAAAAATTTTCAGAAGAGATGACCTTGACCTATGTCAAAAAATGCAACTCAGGGATTTCGTTTTGAGACTCGAAAAAATTGCAGACCTTGCAGAAGACGTTGGTGATAGAGTTGATATTTACAGAATTAAAAGACTCGTATGACATGGATATTTTTAAGTAGCGGCTTCCTGCTTGGCTGGTCACTTGGTGCCAATAACGCCGGGAACATCTTTGGACCGGCCGTAGGTACAAGGATGGTAAAATTCAGAACAGCCGCTCTGATAGCCTCCATCTTTGTAATCCTTGGGGCGGTGATAAGTGGTGCAGGAGCTGCTCACACCTATGGAAAACTCGGAGCAATAAATGCAATTGCAGGAAGTTTTACTGCCGCACTCTCAGCAGCACTCACGGTATTCTGGATGACAAAGTTCGGATTGCCGGTGTCAACCACTCAGGCAATCGTTGGTGCAATAATTGGATGGGACATCTTTAGTGGAAATCTTATAGATACAACAACCCTTTCAAAGATTCTTTCCACCTGGGTAGCATCACCCATCATTTCTGGCATAATCTCATTTGTGTTTTACATAGCATTAAGGCACTATCTTGGACGTGTGAAAATTCACATTCTCGAAATGGATCTCTACACACGAATAGGGCTCATCCTTGTAGCCGCCTTTGGAGCCTACAGTCTGGGGGCAAACAACATAGCGAACGTAATGGGGGTATTCATCTCATCAAACCCTTTCAGAAGCCTTGACCTTGGGATATTCAAATTGAAAGATATTCAGGTTCTTTTCCTCGCAGGTGGCGTATTTATCGCAATTGGAATCTTTACCTACTCCTATCGAGTGATTAAAACCGTTGGCAACGACATATTTAAACTCTCTCCCATAGCAGCTCTAATAGCACTGCTCTCAGAATCAATCGTGCTTTTTATTTTCGCATCTCAGAGGCTCGAAAGATTATTAATATCATTGGGCCTGCCTCCAATTCCACTTGTCCCTGTATCAAGCTCCCAGGCAGTCGTTGGTGGAGTTATAGGGGTGGCAATCGCCAAAAAGGGATGGAAAATGATTAATTACAGACTTCTTATCAAAATTGTAATGGGATGGATATTTACCCCCGTGAGCGCCGGCGTTTTAACATTTTTCTCCCTTTTTGTTATGCAAAACGTTTTTACCCAACCCGTTTATTACCCCAAACCCCATGTAATTTCAGACGAAGTCATAGAAAAGCTCTCCACACTGGGAATAAACGATCCTCAGCTCACAACACTGGAACACAAGGTCTTTAAGTCACCTGTGGCACTCAAAAATGTCCTGAAAGAAAAAACTGGCCTGAGTAGCAAGCAGATTTTGAAGGTCATCGAACTTTCTGAAGTGGACAGCCTTTTAATTGACTCCACCCTTGTTGATAAACTCCTCGATCCATACATGTTCACGCACTGCCAGCTAAAGTCTTTAAAAAAATTACACGGCCAGCTCTTTGTATACAAATGGCAACTCAAGGACAGACTTCAGAAAATGTGTAAAGATTGGCAATACATCGGAGATAAACTCCACGATAGAGATATAAATGAAAAACTCGATATAATTTTTAAAAAATTCAGAATATCAGAAATAAGAAAACTGCGGTCTCCCTGATCAAAGTTCATATTCTACAACCGACAGGTATTTTAAAAGTAACTCTCTATAGTCTTCTGGTATGGTCGTAACCTTATTATTTTCGTCGACCGAAACGTGGATGGACTTCCCACGAGATAGCAGAGTCCAATCACTCGCGCGGTAAACCTCGTAGTAAAAGATAACTTTCCTCGTCCTCACCTCAACGAGTCTCGTTCTCACAACCACCTCTTCATCGTACACAGCAGGTCTTTTGTACTGCGCCTTCACTTCAACAACCGAGAAGAAATACCCATTCTCCTCGATCTTGCTATAAGGTAATCCAATTTTCCGCATAAACTCGGATCGTCCCTCTTCATACCAAACGATGTAAGACGAGTGATGGACGATCCTCATGGCATCCGTTTCAGCATACCTGACTCTAAATTTTGTATCCACATAGAAATCTCTCATAAGCGCTTTCCTCTTCTAAGAAGTTTAAGAGCAAATCCGTGGACTTGCAAATGCACCACTTGTCTTGGGACAGGGGTTCATGTATCATTCTCTAACTATTCTTGAGGAAGTGAGGTTTTGATGGCAAAAAACAGCAAAAAGAACGGGAAAAAACTCTTAATAGTTGAGTCCCCTACTAAGGCAAAAACTCTTAGTAAATACCTGGGAAGGAACTTCTCTGTTATCGCTTCAAAGGGACATATAAGGGATTTGCCACCCAATAAATTTGGTGTCAAGATTGATGAGAATGGCTTTAAACCTTCGTATGTCATAATGAAGGAGAAGAGGGACGTTGTAAGCGAAATCAAAGAGGCAGCTAAAAAGGCATCGGAAATCTATATTGGAAGCGACCCGGACCGGGAGGGAGAAGCAATAGCGTATCACATTGCCCATATCATCAAACGTATTAAAAAACCAGAAGAGATAAAAAGGGTATTATTCTTTGAAATAACAAAGGATGCCGTCAAAAACGCCATTAAACACCCGGGCGAGATAGATATCAACAAATTCAACGCACAGCAGGCAAGAAGAATCCTCGACCGAATAGTCGGGTATAGAATCTCTCCTCTACTCTGGAAAGCTATTAAAAAGGGACTCTCGGCGGGTCGCGTGCAAACCGTTGCACTTAGATTCATCGTTGAAAGGGAAAAAGAAATCCGTGACTTCAAACCAGAGACATTTTATGTCATTAAAGCAGTTTTCGAAAAGGATGGGGTACAGTTCACCGGAACCCTTGTAAAAGGACCTTCTGGCGAAAATCTCCAGAAAATTAAGGATAAAAAACAGGCAGATGAGATTTTAAAGAAGTTGAAAAAGGCCGTATTCTCCGTTAAAGATTTCCAGGAGAGGAACAGGAAACAATCCCCTCCTCCACCCTATAAAACTTCAACCCTTCAGCAGGAAGCCTCTTCTAAATTAGGATATGCACCCAAGAGGACCATGAGGATCGCTCAGGAGCTCTATGAAGGCATTGACCTTGGTGGCGATAGAAAGGGATTGATCACATACATGAGAACCGACTCCCTCAGAATGGCCGATAAAGCTATTGAAACTATCAGAGAATTAATCAAGAACAAATTTGGTAACGAGTATCTACCATCAAAACCCAGAAATTTCAAATCCCGTGGCGGTGCTGTCCAGGATGCCCACGAAGCTATCAGACCAACTGGCTTTGAAATACCAGATAGCATTAAGCAGTTTCTCTCGAAAGAACAGTATGCAATCTACAATTTAATCTGGAAAAGGGCCGTTGCCTCACAGGCCAAAGAGGCAATTTTCAAGGTAAGAAAAGGTATCATAGAGGGTGAGGGGTACCAGTTTAAGGTTGAAGGAGAAACCCTGAAATTCGATGGATTCTACAAAATTACGAGAGAAAAACCCAAAGAAACCATAATTCCCGGGCTTCAAATTGGAGAAAATATTAAACTTCACGAATTGAAAATGGAGAAGAAGCAGACCGAGCCACCGAGGAGATACACAGAAGCAACACTTATAAAAACTCTCGAAGCACGAGAGATCGGTCGCCCATCAACTTATGCTCCTACTATTTCTACACTCTTTGAGCGTGGGTACATTGAGAAGGACGGTAAGTTCCTGAAGCCTACTGAACTTGGAGAGCTTGTAAGTGACATTTTAATTCCAAGATTCAAGGAGATCTTTGACTACGGGTTCACGGCAAAAATGGAAAACGAACTGGACAAGGTAGAACTTGGGGAACTCTCCTGGCAGGACCTTCTAAAAGAATTTTACGAGAGATTCACAAAGGAATTTGACAAAGCGTCTGAAGATTTACCAAACATTAAAAAAGAAAACGTTGAAGTTCTTGAAGAAAAATGTCCCCTGTGTGGACGCCCACTTGTTGTGAGATGGGGCAGATATGGAAAATTTATAGCCTGTTCTGGATATCCGGAATGTAAGTATACACGTCCACTTGAGCAGGAAATTGTTGAGGGAGAAAAATGTCCGGTTTGTGGTAAACCCATGGTAATCAGGAACGGGAAATATGGCCGTTTTCTTGCCTGTATTGATTATCCAAGGTGCCCGGGTGTCAAACCATTATCCACCGGAGTAAAATGCCCTGAGTGCGGCGGAGATATTGTTGAGAGAAGAAATAAAAGGGGGCAGGTGTTCTATGCGTGTTCCAACTACCCTGAGTGTAAATTTACCCTACCTTACAACCCCGTACCTATTGAATGTCCCGAGTGCGGGTATCCTCTACTTATGGAAGTTAGAAGAGGTAAGAGGTTCTATTACCAGTGCCCATCATGTAAAAAGACATTCTCTCCAAAAGATTTGAAGGTAAAATTGAGTTAGGGGAAAGTCAAAAAGATAGGCTCCAACCAACTATTTGTGTGCATCTGAAAATTCATTAAGAGGGGAAAGCTAATAAAAATGGGATGGGCGGGCGCCTGCGGCGCCCGCCCATCCCTCAGTCCTCTCAACTCTCTTTCTTACTTGTTCACCAGTTCCTTCAGCTGACTTGAAGCCTTGAATACGGGAGCCTTCCTTGCAGGAATCACAATCTCCTCTCTTGTTCTTGGATTTCTTCCTCTCCTCTCACCTCTTTCTCTGACCATGAACGTACCAAATCCGATGATCCTTACAGGCTCTCCCTTGGCGAGTGCCTCTTTTACAACCTCAACAACGGCCTCCACGGCCTTCTGGGCCTCTTTCTTTGTCATGTTTGCCTTTTCGGCAACTGCTGCAACCAATTCTTGCTTATTCATAACCTACCTCCTTGTTTTGCTGATATATTCTATATTTTCTAACTATTCTTTTGATTTTGTTAATATTTAAGGGATTTTCCAAATCCTGTCAAGAGTTTCTACCCTCAAATCCTGAGTATTCAAGCCCCTTTAGGATAGGTTGGACAATTTCCCGGATTTTATCAAATCCGTGATTTCCTCGATTTCATGCGATAAGACGTGGTCCTCAAGCTCTTTGTTGGTGAATTTATCAAGAATTTTGATAACTTCTCTGGTAATTTTGCCAGGTGTACCACTTCTAAATTTTAGCCCCCTGTGAGCCACCAAAAATTCAATAGCAACTATTCTCACGACATTTTCCAGGAGTTCAAGTGTTTTAAAGGCTGCATTTGGCGCCATACTCACATGGTCCTCCCTGCTCGCACTCGTTGGAATTGAGTCAACAACCGATGGATGGGATAAAATTTTATTCTCAGATACAAGGCTCGCCGCTGTATACTGTGCAAGCATCAAACCGTTCATGAGACCGGGCTCAAGTGCAAGAAATGCAGGCAGTCCCCTGTTGAGCCTCTTATCTAACAGGCGAAAAATCCTCCTTTCGGCCATGTTCCCGACTTCCGCAAAAGCAATCCTCAAGAAGTCCATCGCCATCCCAGGATACTCTGCATGAAAATTACCCGCCGAGAATACCCGGTTGGTGTAGGAAACATCGGGTAAAATGATGGGATTATCCGTTACCCCATTGATCTCTTCTATAAGCCACTTCTCTGCAAGCTCAAGGGTTTCGAGGACGGGACCATAAACCTGGGGTATGCATCTCAAGGAGTAGGCATCCTGAACATGGCCAAATTCCCTTCGGATGTTATTTGAATTCTGGACCTTTTCCTCTGCCCTGATAAGCTCACTTCTCTCAATAATGCTCTTGAGTTTACGGGCGACCTCCACCTGTCCCCTGTGCCCACGTAACTCCATAACCTGCTCATTAAAAGCACTCTCAAACCCTCCAATGGCCTCAAAACTCATGGCAGCTGATAAAATGGCAGCATCGAGAATTTTCCTTGCGAGATCGATCGCAAAAATGGAAACAGCAGATGTAAAGGCTGTACCATTGTTTAGAGCGAGGCCTTCCTTTGCCTCTAAAACTATTCTCTCAACCCCGGCAATGTGCATTCCAAGAATCGCTGGCATTCTCTCCCACTTACCATCATTCCATAAATAAACTTCTCCTCCCAGTTGCAAGACTTCTTTACGTTCCCCCTCACTCAAAGTTTCACCATCAATCAATTTCCTGAGTAAAATCTTTTCTCTATTTTGAATCTCTGGTCTTGGGTCTTTTGTAAAGGTCAAAGCCATGTGTGAAAGTTGGGCAAGGTCACCACTTGCTCCCACCGATCCCTTTGATGGGATAATGGGTGTCACACCTTTATTAAGCATATCAACCAGTGTCTGAAGTACCACTGGCCTAACACCTGAGAACCCTCTGGCAAGAGAATTCAACCTTATGAGCATCGTGGCCCTCGATGTTTCTGGAGAAACAGGATCTCCGACACCTGTTGAGTGAGACACGATAAGATATCTCTGGAGTAATCTTACCTCATTCACCGGAATGGTTTTTTCAGCATTTGCTCCAAAACCAGTGGTAACGCCGTAGACTATCTGGTTACTTCCTAAGGCCTCATCTATTACCTGACGGGATTTTTTAACACGCTCAATGGATTCTTGTGAGATCGAAACCGGGATGTCACCGGGTTTAGATCTCGCAATTTTTAAAACATCATCGATGGTTAAGGAGTGACCATCAACCTCCATAAAAAGCCTCTTTTATAATTTCCACCACCTCTTCCACCCTCACCCTTTTTTGGGTCTCAAGTTTCAGGTCTTTCAACGTTACAACACCACCCTCCATTTCATCCGGGCCATAGAATATTGCAAATCTGATACCTCGATCGTTGGCATAACCCAATTGAGCCCTGAGATTCTTCTTACCGAGATAGAGATCAACGTTTAATCCCTGTTCTCTTAATTTCTTTGCAAGGGATGCAGATTCTTTTACAAATTTCTTGTTAAAAACTGTGACAAGAACATGAGTGTGTGTCTTAAGGGAATCGGGAAGTAGATCAAGATCAACAAGTCCCTGATAGATTCTTTCGAGACCGAGACTCCCACCTGTTGCCGGGAAATCTCGTCCAGAAAATATCTTTATTAAGCCATCATAGCGCCCACCACCACTAACACTTGGTAGAGTCACACCTCTCAAAACTGCCTCATATATCGGCCCCGTGTAATAATCGAGTCCTCTTGCAAGACTCAGATCGATCGAAATGTTCTTCTCCGGGACACCAAGGATTTGAATAAATTCCAGTAGCTCTCTCAGCTCACTGATACCCTTTAACCCTGACTCGGAATCTTTGAAGAACTTATCGGCAAATTCGAGAGCCTCGATGTTACTATTAAATTCGGCTGTTATGATTTTCTTTACTTTTTCAATACTGCCTCTTTCAAATCCACTTCTTTCCAGCTCCTTTAGAACTCCTGGAACACCTATTTTATCGAGCTTGTCAATGGTCCTCGCAGTTTCCTGCTCTCTTTCTATGGGGATTCCTGCAACTTCAACAAGACCCCTTATGACCTTTCGAGAGTTGACCCTTATTACAAAATCTTCGAATCCAAGGGATGCCAGACTTTCAAAAACAATAGCTACGATCTCTGCATCCGCCATAAGTGAGGAGGAACCTACGATATCGAAATCACATTGATAAAACTCACGGTAACGGCCTTTCTGGGGACTATCCGCTCTCCACACCGGTGCAATCTGGTACCTTTTGAAGGGCTTAGGAATCTCCTGGTGCATGGCGATGACTCTTGAAAGCGGCACTGTGAGATCATAACGGAGTCCCACATCTCTACCTCCGTGGTCTTTAAAGCGATAGATCAGCATCTCTGCATCCTCTCCATATTTCCCGCCAAGTGTATCCCATAGCTCGATGGAAGGAGTCTCAAGTGGGTCGAAGCCATACTTCCTGAAAATTTTCTTCAACTTCTCAACAATATATTCACGCTTAACGGCATCTTCCGGGAGGTAATCTCTCGTCCCCTTCAAAATCGCTGGCTTTATCCTGTTTGCCATTCTTCAGCTCCCTTCAAACACTTTCAGGATGTACTCCATTCCAAGACCTTTTATCTCAATTTTCTTCTCTCTTGAAGTAGTTCCTGCAACGATTGCCACATCGTTCTTCGAGATGCCTAACTTTTTTGCGAGGAATCTCATCAACTCTTCATTGGCCTTTCCTTTCTCGGGTGGAGCAGCAACATCAAATTTCAGGACTACCTCTCCATTTTTATCCAGCTTTCCCTTGAATTTTGTGGCCGAAGAGAATGGTTTAACCTTTACGGTGATCAGGGCCATCAGAATTTTACTTTTGGAACGGCTTTTTTACCAGGCTCTGCCTCAAAATAAGGCTGCTCTTCAAATCCAAAAAGTTTTGCAATTAAATTTGTAGGAAAACGTTTTATTGCCACGTTATAATTTCTGACAGCCTCGTTGTATCTGATTCTTGCAACTGCAATTCGATTTTCAGTACCTGCAAGCTCGTCCATCAATCTCATAAACGTTTGATCTGCTTTTAACTGGGGGTAATTTTCGGCAATCGCAAGGAGACGGGAAAGAGCTATGTCTAACTCTCTGTTAGCTTCTATCTGTTCGGAGCGAGTTCGAGCGCCAGCTAATTTCGCTCGTGCATCGGCAACGTATTCAAAAATCTCCTTTTCGTGTTTGGCGTAACCTTTAACCGTGTTTACCAGATTGGGAATCAGGTCCGCACGCCTCTGCATCTGTGTCTCGATCTGGGACCAGTTGAGGTCAACCTGCTCACGCAGAGTCACGAGCTGGTTGTACGTTACCATTATCGGCAGAGCCACTATCGCAATGATCAGAATTACAGCAATAAGAGTTTTTTTCATTGCTTAGAACTCGTAAGGAATAATCATGCGAATTCTTTTGAAGTCGGCCTTGTCCACCAATGCAGCCTGTCTCAAATGTCTCTTCCTCTTACGAGTCTTTTTAGTAAGAATGTGACTCTTGAAAGCGTGCCTTCTCTTTATCTTGCCGCTTCCTGTAACTTTGAATCTTTTGGCAGCTGATCTCTTCGTTTTAAATTTTGGCATTTTCAATCATCCTCCTTTCTTTTTAATCGTTGGTCTGATTAAAGATGTAATGTATCTTCCTTCCATCTTGGGAGGAACCTCCACCGCTGACATGTCAGAAAGTTCCTCCAGAATTGAATTAATTAGCTTAAATCCTTTATCCTGATGGACAATTTCGCGTCCTTTAAAGAAAATTTTTACTTTAACTTTATGTCCATCTTCTAAGAATTCTCTCACTTTTTTGAGTTTGGTTTCCAGGTCATGTTTATCAATTGACGGTCTGAAGGAAATTTCCTTTACCTCACCAGCCTGCTTTTTCTTGGCCTCTTTTTTACGCTTTTTTTCCTCATACTTGAACTTCCCATAATCCATGATCTTGGCAACTGGAGGCTTTGCATTGGGGGCAACCTCCACAAGATCAAGATTCATTGAGTAGGCGAGCTCAATGGCATCCCTCGTCTTCATCACCCCTAACTGCTTTCCATCAGGTCCAATAACCCTTACCTCAGGGACCCTGATCCTCTCATTGACTCTGTGTTCCTCAGGGTCTCTTCTTACTTTTCTGTAAAATCTTCTAATTTTACCTACCTCCTTTTGTTTTTAATTAATTCATCCAGCATGGATTTGAAATCATCCAGACTCATCTTTCCAATATCCCCTTCCCCGTGTCTCCTCACGGCAATAACATTATTCTCCTCTTCTTCCTTTCCAACAATTATCATGAAGGGAATCTTTTGTTTCTCTGCTTCGCGAATCTTGTATCCAATTTTCTCCGATCTTGTATCAAGCTCAACACGATAACCGTGTGAGAATAGATTATCAAAGATTTTCTTTGCATAATCAATATTCTGGTCAGTTATGGGGAGGATTTTTACCTGAACCGGTGCAAGCCAGACCGGGAAATTACCACCGTAATGCTCGATCAACGTTCCCAAAAAGCGCTCCAGAGAGCCCATAAGGGCCCTGTGAATCATATACGGTCTCTTTTCCCTTCCATCCCTGTCCCTGTAAGTAACGTCAAATCTCTCAGGAAGGTTGAAGTCAAATTGAATTGTTGAGCACTGCCAGGCTCTACCAAGAGCATCTTTGATCTTTATGTCAATTTTGGGGCCATAAAATGCACCACCACCCTCATCTATGTCGTAATTCAGACCCGCCTTTTCCACAGCCTTAATAAGTGAGTTTGTGGCGAGTTCCCACATTTCATCGTCCCCAACATACTTCTCAGGCTTTGTGGATATGTAAATCTCGTAATCTTCAAATCCAAAACTTCTCAAAATAAAAAGAGAAAGGTCTATAACACCGATAATTTCATCCTCAACCTGATCAGGACGTGCGAAAATGTGGGCATCATCCTGAGTGAACCCTCTTACACGGAGTAAACCATGAAGTACACCAGATCTCTCGTATCTGTATACAGTCCCAAGCTCAGCATACCGAATGGGTAGGTCCCTGTAACTTCTGAGCCTGGACTTATAAATCAAGATGTGGAATGGGCAATTCATGGGTTTCACGTAGTAAGTGTCATTCTCTATCTTGATAGGGGAGAACATGTTCTCCTGATAGAACCCAAGGTGTCCTGAGATTTCCCACAATTTTGCCCTTCCCACATGAGGGGTGTATACTGGTTCATAACCTCTTTTGATATGCTCCTCAATCCAGAATCTCTCGATTTCGAGGCGGATTCTGGCTCCTTTGGGGTGCCAGAGTACGAGACCAGGACCGACATCTTCATTTATGGAATAGAGATCAAGCTCTTTACCAAGCTTTCTATGGTCTCTCTTCTTCGCCTCTTCGAGTTTTTTCAAATACTCGTTTAACTGCTCCTTCGAAGGGAATGATATACCATAAATTCTCTGTAAAACAGGCCCCTTTTCATCACCTCTCCAGTAACTGGAAGATGACGAAAGGAGTTTAATGGCTTTCACAAATCCTGTGTCTGGAAGATGGGGGCCTCTACACAGATCCACAAAATCTCCTTGCCAATAAACTGACACAGTGTTGTCAGTGATTTCATCCAGAATTTCAATTTTGTAATCTTCTCCAAGCTCCTTAAAAAGTTCAATAGCCTTTTCTTTCGGTAGCTCTTCCCTCTTGAGTGGAATTCTTTTTCTTATGATTTCTTTCATCTTCTTTTCAATCTTTTTGAGATCTTCGGGTGTGAATGTTCGGCCACCGGTGTCAAAATCGTAATAGAACCCGTTTTCAATTGCGGGTCCAATCGTAACTTTCACTTCCGGGAAAAGTTCTTTAACAGCCTGGGCCATAATATGGGACGTTGTATGCCAGTAGACCTCTCTCCCTTCAGGAGACGAGAAGTCAAGAAGCTCCACATAATCCACATCTTCTGGTATCAGAGGAATATCCACAAGCCTGCCGTCTATTCGGGCAACCACGTATCCTTTCTCTCTTGCGAACTTCAAAATTTCATCTCGATCAATATCCAACACCTCTCCATTGGGGAGCTTAACTTTCATTGTGACACCTCATTTTGTTAGATTTAAACAGGTCTTAATATAATGTCCTCAAATTACATTGTCAACGAAAGTTAGAGGAATTTTAGATCGTAAAATTCCATTCTAAACGATCTCAAAACTCTGTGAAACATATTGAACGTTACCGAAGAACCTGCCTAAAAAAGACCGATTCACCAATCTCCCTTTGGTCTATAGTTTTTCCATAGCTTCAATGACTGCTTCTCCCATTTCAGTTGTACTCGAATTCCCACCAAGATCCCGTGTACGAACTTTACCCTCACTAATAACATTCTGGACAGCCTTCTCAACCTTCCTTGCCGCATCTACCTCTCCAATCCACTCGAGCATTAGGGCACCAGCGAGAATAATTGCTATGGGATTGGCGATATTTTTTCCGGCGATATCCGGCGCACTACCGTGGACGGCTTCAAAAACTGCTATTTCATCACCAATATTTGCACCCGGGGCAAGTCCTAAACCCCCTATTAAACCTGCTGCGAGGTCCGAAAAAATATCGCCGTAGAGGTTTTCCGTGAGCAAAATGTCGAACTGGCCCGGGTTAATGACCATCTGCATGGCAGCGTTATCCACAATCAACTCATTGTATTCAATCTTAGGGTGCTTAACCGCTTCCTCTCTCACTGTTTTCAGGAATAGACCATCCGAGAGTTTCATAATATTTGCCTTATGAACCGCAGTTACTTTCTTCCTGTTCCATCTTTCTGCAATAGAAAAGGCAAAGTGTGAAATTCTCCTCGACGCCTTCTCGGTTATTATTTTTAGACTCTCCACCACACCGGGAACCACAATGTGCTCCAGTCCTGAGTAGAGATCCTCCGTATTTTCTCTCACAATTATCATATCTATATTGTCAAATGGTGTCTCGATTCCCTTGAATTTTTTAACAGGCCTGAGATTTGCATAGAGATCAAGTGCTTTTCTGATCCTTAGATTTACACTCTGGAATCCTCCACCGACGGGTGTGGTAAGTGGTCCCTTTAGTGCAACCTTATTCTTTCTAATTGATGCGATTGTCTCATCCGGTAGTGGGTCACCATACTCGCACAAGGCAGATTCACCGGCGAGTACACTTTCCCACTCAACATTCACTCCCGTTGCCTCTATCACTTCTACAGCGACTCTCGTAATTTCAGGGCCAATTCCATCACCAGGTATTAATGTTATTTTATGCTTACTCACTTTTATTACACCTCCTGTATTCTCATTAAAATATAAATTAATACCAATCAAAATGCAAACAATTTCACAATAAAAACACAATTTTCACACAATTTATTTCTAAATAAAAAAGGCAGTATGTTGAAAATTATGTCCATCTGTGTTATACTGGATTTTATAAGGAGGATTATATGATCCTTGAATCTTCAGTTTATAAAGAGATTTTTGGTCCTTTAATTGTCCACGAATCTCAAAAAGTTATTAAATTTGATACGGAAACGGAGAAGGTTGAAAGTTCCCTCATTAGTAATATTCCACGTGAGGAAATTTACAATGTTTTTAAAGACCTGGCTATTGTTATCCCTTTAAAAAATGAAAAATTACATCTTCTGGATGGAGTTTTAAAAGCAATTCCACATAAATGTCCCATCATTGTGGTCTCTGCCAGTCAGAAGGATATCCCAAACCACTTCAAGATGGAAATTGAGTTAATCAAGCACTATTACTCTCTTACACACTCTAAAGTATTGATAATTCATCAGAAAGACCTCGGAGCATCAGAGGCATTTAAAGCACAGCAGTACTTTGACATTATTGACGAAAAAGATGGACTAATACGGTATGGCAAAGGGGAGGGAATGCTGCTTGGTGTAATGCTGGCAAAATCAATAGGCGCAAAATATGTCGGTTTCATTGACGCTGACAATTATATACCGGGCTCCGTCAATGAATATGTCAAGGACTATGCAGCGGGAATCCTGATGAGTGAAAGTGAATATACAATGGTGAGATTAAAGTGGAGACACAAGCCAAAAGTTATGCAGAAGGGCCTCTACTTCAGAAGGAGAGGCAGAGTAAGTGAAATTACAAACAAATACCTAAACCTTATGATAGCAGATAGGACAGGTTTTGAAACCGATATTTTTGTTACAGGCAACGCAGGTGAACACGCCATGTCCATGCAACTTGCGAATATAATGTCATTTTCCTCTGGTTATTCCGTGGAGACCCATCAGCTTGTATTTCTGTTGGATAAGATGACAAACCCACCACAGCCTGAAAAGTACAAGGATGTCTACGAGCAGGGAATAGAGATATTCCAGATCGAAACCCTGAATCCACATATTCACGAAGAAAAGGGGACCGAACATATCAACGAAATGATTCTCGTTTCTCTCGCTGAAATTTATCATTGCTCACTATGCTCAGAAAATGTTAAAAAGAGAATACTCGAAGAACTTTATGCGAGGAAAATTTTGAATAGAGGAGAAGTTCCACCCAAACCCTCATCAATGAGTCCCATCGGGGACCTTGATGTTAAAAAGTGGTTTAGAACAGTTAAGAAAAAGTCTGATACTCTCGTAATTCTTGAGTGAGGAGGAAAAATTGAAAAAAATCATCTTTTTCGATATTGATAAAACCCTCGTGGATAAAAACTACAACTACGAGGATGGTCTATTCGTTGTTGAAAAACTAAAAAAGCAGGGGTTTGAAATAATCCTCAACTCGTCAAAAACGCGGGCAGAACAGGAGTACTATCGAAAAATTTTTAATATCAATACGCCTTTTATAGTCGAAAATGGAAGTGCGGTCTACATTCCTACAGGGTACTTCAAAAATCTGGACTTGCCTCAACGTGATATCTACAACGTGTTGGAATTGGGAATTCCTTACTACACCATTGTGGAACACCTGTTTGCCATTGAGAAAGAATTTGGTCTAAAGTACTACGCAAATTCCACATTCGAGGAAGTGAAAAAATTTCTCGGAATGACGGAAGAACTTGCGAGACTCGCCACGATGCGTGAGTACTCGGAAACGATTTTCAGATACAAAAAGTCAGGGTTTGAAAAAATCTTGAAAAATCGTGGACTAACCTGTCAGATGGGCAGTAGATTCATCGCTGTATTAGGCGATACCAACAAGGGAAAGGGCATGGATGCTCTTCTCAACTTTTACAGAAAAGAACTTCCGGAAATTAAGGTTTACGCTGCCGGTGATGGAGCAAATGATTTTCCGATGTTTGAGCGGGCTGATAAATCTTTCCTTTTAGGTGAGAAAGACTATCCGGGAGTGATCAAAATCTCTAACATCAGGGAACTACTCGAGTTTATTTAATTACAACCATAAGGGAAGCAAAAATTCCAAGACTGATCAAACTAATCAATGTATCCACAATCCTCCAACGAAGAGGTCTAAATATCGCCCTCTTCTCGCAGGTAAATCCTCGGGACTCAAGGGCCTCGGCGAGGGCCTCGGCAAGCACAAATATTCCTACAATCAGAGGTAGCAGAATAGCGTGGAAGTTCTTGAGTTTTATATCAATCCCTCTCGCCTTCTGGGCCTCTTTTATCTCCCTGAATTTTACAGAGATAAGATCTACATACCTCACTGCTGAAGAAAAGATAAAAACGAAATTGTACGGAAGCCTAAGAGCCAGAAGTGCCTTTGACATCTCATCCACTGTGGTTGTTTGAAAAAATACGAATGAAGAGAGAATGAGTTCAGCAAATCTCAGAGTTAGCAAGAAACCATCTTGTAACGAAATAAAGAGCCATCCAATGAGAAAAACTGTCACCATCATGGGGAAAAATCCCTTGAAAAAACCGATGAATTTCTTCTTCCCAACAATAAAGGCAACGATGAGAAGGATTAAGAATAAACCTGAATGAAATACTACTGATTGCTTAACGATAATGAGGACGTCGATCAGAAGCAGTATGAGCATTTTACTTCTTGGATCTGCTTTCATCCTTTGGATTCATTCTTTATAGCCTGGATATGTAGCTCAATACCAGGATCAAGGTGTAAACTCTCAAGCAGTTCGATATCACGTCGAGTGACATTCGCTGGATTAATTTCACCCTTTATCACTCCATTGGAAATCAGTAACCATCGGCTGGAAATCCTCCTTGCAAATTCAAGGTCATGTGTGGATACAATAATTGCAATTCCCTCTTTTGATAAATCCTTGATTATTTTTTCAATGGCCAGGATGGTTTCACCATCCTGGCCAACTGTTGGCTCATCCAGGAGCAATATTCCCGGCTTAATCGCAAGTATGGCTGCCATAGCAACTCTCTTTTTCTCACCCTCTGAAAGTAAGAATGGGGACTTCTCGAGCAAATTCTCAAGATTTAGTAAGGAGATAAGCTTATCCAACCAGTCTTCATTACCTCTCATGTTTACCTTTATCTCGTCAATGACACGAGCTTTGAAAAAGATGTCCTGAGGATTGTGGGGAACATATCCTGTGCGTGTTTTCCTAATCACCCTTCCCTTTTCTGGATTTCTAATCCCGGTCATGAGTTTCATAACGGTCGTTTTTCCGGCTCCATTGGGGCCAAGCAAGACGACAATTTCCCCACTAAAAAGCTCAACATTCACATTTTTGAGGGAAAATTTATTTCCGAAACTGAATGAAACTTCCTCAAGTTCCAAAACTTTTTCACCAGTAGGAGTCGGAGGGGAAAATTCCGGAGAATACCCGATTTCTAAAAGTTTACGTATTAACTCTTCTGATTCTGGAATTTCAACGAATCCTGCAATCCTTGCAAGTCTCAGATTTTCTGGCTCTCTCACCCTGAAATCGGAAAAATTCACTTTAAAAAGATCATCCGAAATGATCCGATTCGCGCTATCTTGAATAAACATATATCTTTTCGCAAAAGTCTCAGTTCCATCGATTCTATGCTCTGTAAGTACGATCAACGTATCACTCATACCCTGGAGTAATCTCAGCAATTTCTTCCGGTAAAAGCCATCGAGTGTAGAAAAAGGCTCATCAAGAAGCATTATCTTCGGCTTAGGAGAAAGGGCTGATGCGATAGTGAGAATCCTCTTTTCACCGCCAGACAATTCGTGGCTCTTCTTATTGGCAATCCTCTGCAGATCAAATTCCTCAATCATCCAGCGAAGCCTCTCTTTTATAACAGTCACAGGCAATCCAGCGTTTTCGAGAGTGAAAATTATCTCATTTTCAATATTATCGTTAAAAATCTGGGCATCTGCGTTCTGATGGATATACCCTGCGAGTTTAAAGAGGGCACATGTGGATAATTTCCGTGTATTCTTACCGGCAACAATCACATCTCCTGTGAATTTCCCCTCGTAAAAGTGGGGTATCAAACCATTTATAAACCTAAGGATCGTTGATTTTCCACTGCCACTTGGACCGGTAATAACGAGATTTGAAGAAATTTGCCCATCTAAATCTTGAACGACAGGTTTATTTGCTTTTTTGTAGGTAAAGGAGACATTTTTAAAAATGATCATTCAATAGCGACACCTACCTTCCTGAGCAGATACAAAATAATCACTCCGATGATAGAACCAGCTATTGTGGACATGGAGAAAGCCACAATAAAGGTGGCCAATGCCATACTTTTATGGAGAAAGACCGGTCCGACGACAAGTGCACTCACTGTAGCTCCAATTAGACCTGTACCGATAACTTCACCAAGTGCTGCAACTATTATATTTTTCGTAAATTTGTAGCCATAACCAGCCAGAAAAGCACCTATCATCCCTCCAGGGAAGGCGAATATCGTGCCCGTCCCGAGCAAATTTCTTATCAAACCTGCAGCGCCAGCAATCGTCATAGCGTACCATGGACCCACTATGACACCGGAAATAACGTTGATCATATGCTGAGCCGGGAATACCTTGGAAATTCCCACCGGAATAAATACAGGCGATAAAACCACTGCAAGTGCTGTTAATACAACTGAATAGGCGACTTTCTTCGTTTTACCCATGGTTTTTACCTCTTGTTGAGATTTTTTAATATCCGGGAAAATTTTATTAACTCCACCGGGAACTATCAATCAAAATCCTGACAAGTATATTCAAAATTCAACCAGAAGTTGATTTTATATAATTTTTAGTTTAGAATACTTCCAGCCAAAAATTTTAATGAGGTGATAGGAATGATAACTATAGAGGAAAGAATAAAGGAATTGAAGAGCAGAGGTTTTAAGATGACCCCCCAGAGGAGGGCAATTATCGAAGCTTTACACAATGACACCTCTCACCCAACTGCTGAGGATGTGTACAACAAGGTAAAAAAGACCATGCCTGACATATCACTCGCGACAGTTTACAACACTCTTGAGCTTCTACACAAAATTGGAGGTATTCTGAAGCTTGAAGTTATAGGTGGAAAGGCACATTACGATCCGTTTACAACCCCCCATATCCATCTTGTATGTACCATGTGTGGTAGGATAGTAGATGTTGAAAAGCCTATCCCCGAAATGGAATTGACCGAGGAAGAGAAAAAGGGCTTTAGAATTCAGGGATACAATATTGTTTTTTACGGCATCTGTCCTGAGTGTCAGCGGAAGATGAATTGAGACGAAATCCTCTCCTTTAATCTGCAGAAGGAGCACACTTCTGCAGTGGTTAAATATCCACATTTTTTACAGGGTTTCAACTCTCTATGAGGAGAGCTGAAACCCTTTTTATTCTCGAGAAAACCAAGGAAGAATCTTACCTTTGTGCCCGGCATTCTCTCCTCTATCTCCTCAAGGACAGATTTATAGAAATACGTTGTCGCACCGGTTGAGAAGGGACATTTATACTGAATGTAAGGTAATTCCAGCAAATCAGCATAAAATTTTATCTCGAAATTAGTTAATAGTACCAGTGGTTTAACTTTTCTTGCGAGAGACCTATCTCTTGGCAACACAGGACTCTGCCTGTCCAGATACTCGACCTGCCAGTGAAGAATATTGCCAAACAGAACCGATGACTCATCATCAAGATTGTGTCCGGTTGCCACGGCATCATATTTGAGACCGGCCCGATTGATCATATAGCGCTTTATCATACCACAGGTAGAGCATGGTTTTCCCCTGGAAATTTTGGCAATTTCTGGGATACCAACACCAAGTTCGTCTTTTAAATATTCAATTTTAAGTTCAAGAGCAAATTTTTTTGCAAATTCCTCCGCAATTTCCTGTGATTTCATTGAAAATTCATCAATTCCAAGATTGAGAAAATATCCCGTAGTTTTATAACCAAGTGAGTGAAGTACATGCCAGAGTACAATGGAATCTTTCCCCCCAGAAACTGCTACCAATATCCTGTTATCTTTATTAAACATTTTGAATTTTTTAATAGCCTTCTCAACCCGTCTTTTAACGAATTCAACGTAATGCTCCTTGCACAGAGCGAGATTATATGATCTGAGCTTAACTATCGCTTCTCTTCCACAAATTTTACATTTCATAGTGTCAGAATTATATAGAATTTTGATTGAATTGACATTTATTTGAATTTTACTCAGAAACCACTTGACTACAAATGCATCATTTTTTAATAATTATACTGATGGAAATTTTTGTACATTTACCGAAATTCAGAAGAAAAAGACGCTATAACTACTGGGATAACATCCTGATTGTTTATGCAGATAGGGGCGGAATAAGGGACATCTGGGACATTTACAAACTCCGAAAAAGATGGGGACTCCGGAAAACAGTTCTGGTGGTAAAAGAAAAACCCAATAAAAATGTTGAGAAGCAAGCAATTCTTAAGGAAGTTGAATTGCACGTCAATGAAAATCCAAAAATTTTTGCAAAGCTGCTTAAACAGGAATTCGAAAGACACGGGAATAGGTGCATTATAAAAACCATTGAGGACGTAAGTGAGAGAAATTTTACTATGGACCCTATGTAACAAAACTTGACAAGACCCGTATACGATTTTTAGAATAAGGCAGGTGATAAAAATGGGACTTTTTAAAAAGAAGGAAAAAGTTGAAGGGGGTCACAAAATTTTAATTGCCTATGGAGATGCTCTCGGAATCTTTGATGTGTGGGAGTTTGGGAAGCTTATAAAAAAATACAACCTCGAAAAAGGAATAGCCATTGTAAGGAAGAAGCCTACCCAGAAAGTATACGAAGAAGCAGAGAAAAATCAAGTGGAAATTATGGTTTCCCAGAATCCAAAGGAATTTGCCCAGCAGATAAAAAAACAAATAGAGCAGCCAAATTCAAAAGTGGCTGTAAGGAAATTGGAGGAGGTGGCAGACAGATCAATAATGCAGGATCCGTGTTAGGATGGGTTAAAAATTAATAAGGAGGTTTTATCATGAACTCTTTATTGTTAGCTGTAATTGTATTTGCAGCGTATCTCATTGCATACCATACGTATGGCAAGTATCTTGCCAACAAAATTTTCAAACTGGATCCTAACAGGGTAACGCCTGCCCACGAGTTGAGGGATGATATAGACTATATGCCCGCGAAGAAGGAAGTTCTTTTCGGTCACCACTTCACATCCATCGCTGGACTCGGGCCTATAGTTGGGCCAGCGATTGCAGTGATATGGGGCTGGCTACCGGCAGCTCTGTGGGTGGCACTCGGTCCCATTTTCCTCGGTGGAGTACACGACTTCTCAGCCCTTGTTGCCTCCATGAGAAATAAAGGTGTGTCAATTGGAGAGCTCACTGCTAATCTTGTAAATTCGAGGACCAGATATTTGTTCTTACTGATAATTTTCTTCGAGCTATGGATTGTCATAGCTATATTTGCTCTGATAATGGGAATTCTGTTTGCAAAGTATCCCCAATCAGTCTTTCCGGTATGGATGGAGATTCCAATCGCTATATGGGCAGGATACTCTATTTATAAAAAGGGAAGCAACCTGAATACTGTCTCTATTATTGCTGTAGTTTTAATGTACGCAACAGTTGTGATAGGGGCTTACTGGCCTCTTAAACTACCTGGATTGTTTGGATTAACTGCGATTGAGACATGGCTCGTTATTCTTCTGATTTATGCATTCTTCGCTTCTACATTGCCAGTATGGACACTCTTACAACCAAGAGACTATATAAATGCTCACGAGCTTATAATAGCGATGGCATTACTATTCTTAGGTACAATTATTGCACATCCAAAGATTGTAGCACCAGCAACCAATCTTCATGCAGCTGGCGCACCACCAATATGGCCATTCCTTTTCGTAATCATAGCCTGTGGAGCTATATCTGGTTTCCATTCTCTTGTTAGTTCAGGAACCTCATCCAAACAGATTGACAAGGAACCGGATGCCCTATTTGTCGGATACGGCGGTATGCTCATGGAAGGATCACTCTCTGTACTTGTTATAGTGGCAACTACAGCAGCGATAGGTTTAAGATATGTCACAAAGGGTGGCCAAATCCTTACTGGTTACGCTGCATGGCATGCTCATTACTCAAGCTGGCAGGCGGCGAAAGGGTTATCAGCAAAACTTGGTGCTGTTATCACGGGTTCAGCTAATCTTATGCATTCCTTCGGAATACCTCATGTCATTGGAATGACAATCATGGCCGTGTTCCTTGTATCTTTCGCAGGAACAACACTGGATACAGCAACCCGTATTCAGAGATACGTTATAGGCGAATTCTTCACCGACCTTGGAATTCCGGCTCTTGCAAACAGATGGATCGCAACATTTCTCGCAGTATTCACCGCATTTCTCCTGGCATTTGCGCAGAAAGGTGGAAAGGGTGCTCTCATCCTCTGGCCACTCTTTGGAACTGTTAACCAGCTCCTCGCTGGTCTCGCACTCCTTGTGGCAACAGTGTATCTCGCACGTCTTAAGAAACCTATCTGGTTCGCAGCACTACCTATGATCTTTATGATCTTCATGACTGGATGGGCAATGATTTTGAACATTGAGAAATTCGCGAGAACGCACAATACGTTGCTTCTTACAATCGGTGTAATCGTCTTCTTACTCGAGATCTGGATGATCATCGAGGCAGTGATAGCACTTGGGAAATATCTGTCCTCTCCCGCGGCGGAAGAGGAAGAGATGGCGTAAAAAGAGGGAATTGAGGGGACAGAATTGAGGGGCGACGGCCTCTGGCCGTCGCCCCTCAATTTAACTTTGAACAAATAAAAAATCCGTTCAACACCTCAAAGTTCGAAGGTCCCCAGAAAAAACGATCCTACAGAGTGAAAGGGCATAACACTTGTAAAATCAACTCATTGCAAGCATCCTGGATAATATAGACAATCTTAATCCTATAAATCGCCACTTAATGAATTTTGTCTCACACCTGTTGTCCTGCTTTCTCTATCAGAGATACCTTTTTAATATCATTCTCCGTTACAGGTTTTATTGCCATTTCGTATAATTTGATGTAACTTAAAGCATATATTAATTGTTAAAAGGAATGAAATGAGGTTATCAAAGGGATCGGAATTAGATGAAGTCAAAGAAATTTCCACTCTCAGCTTCGGTCTTGCCTTCTTTAAGATTGGGTTAACCGCTTATGGAATGGCGATATTACAGCAGATAAAAGCTTTAATAATAGGAAACAAATGGTTGACACGAGAACAGGTGGATGAGGGTATTGCTATGGTTCAATTTATCCCGGACCCATCATGTATAATCTTGTTACATATTGTTCATACCGTCTCAAAGGTTTTGCCGGTGCTGTGTTAGCAACTTTCCTCTTTATTTTGCCATCGTATCTTCTAATCCTCTCTCTTTCATGGATTTACTTCAAGTATGGTAGTGTTTCGTGGGTTCATCCGCTATTTATAGCACTTGAGGCTATGGTTGTAGGAGTGATAAGTCATGTATTTCTGGATTTTGCCAACAGATATGCTTCAGATAGGAGAGGAGCCCTACTGGCAAGTACAGCTTTCATACTCCTTGTTTTCAAAATTCACGCTTTATACGTGATTTTGATTGCATCAATACTCAGCATTATTCTCTTTCACGATCAGAAAGATGTGAAAAGGCAGGTGGCGAAAGAGAAAGGTTTTGTTCCAGGAAAGTTTTCTCAGCGTGTTGCTTCGGAAGTAGTTGTTAGTCTGGGATTCGTGGTCATACTTCTTTTTGGACTTCTAAATAATAGTCTTTACAGTAAGTTAATGTTTTCCATGTTTAAGGTTGGAGCGGTTGCATTTGGAAATGCTTTCACCATTATGCCTCTACTTCAACAGGAAGTTGTTTTCACTCATCACTGGTTAACTATGAAAGAGTTTGCTGATGGAATTGCATTCGGCCAGATTACACCTGGTCCTTTTTTAATCACAGCGACATTTATTGGCTATAAGGTGGCCGGTATTTGGGGCAGCATCCTTGCAACACTTGGGATGTTCTACCCATCGTTCTTCTACACAATTGTTTTTACAGAAATTTACGGTCGAATCAAAGATAATCAATGGATACAAATAGCGATAAAGGGTATCATGGGAGCATTTACAGGAATGATATTCTTTGTAACTCTAAGCCTGGCAAAAACAAGCCTGGTATCATCGGCCACATATATATGGGCTGTTGCACCTTTTTTGCTGGTTCGTTATTACAAAATCAGCCTTCTAAAAATTTTTATCATCGGCATTACCTTCGCGTGGATTGCTTATCTCGCTGGAAACCTTATATAGACCCATTTTTAGAAGACGCTTGTTACCGGAATATTTTTCATCCTATGATGTATAACGGGAAAAAATTGAAACTCTAACAGTGAGCATCTATCGTGCTCGGGGATAGTCTCTCTGTGATTCCTTGGCGGAAATTTTAATCCTCCAATTATTTGTAACGAAGCGAATATGAGCTTCCTCAAGTAAAGCGTCTGTTGAAGGAGGATTGAGGGAATTGTATCCAACTATTAATCATCCCCCTTTACTTCTCTTTTCTAAAAAAAAGAGGATTTTTATTTTTTTGCCTACCTTTTCCCCTGTGTCAAAACATCATCGTTTCACATTCGCATCTGCAAGTGAGCATTCTGCAGAATTCTTTTTATCTCTGCAAGAAGGCCCTCTGCCGTTTGCCTATCCCCGGCTTCAACATAAATCCTCATTATGGGCTCGGTATTTGAAGGACGGACATGAATCCAGAAATCTTCTTTTCGCAGATAAAGACCATCAGATTTATCAACGGTGTCAGGCTTGATTTTCTCCATCAACTCATTCTCAGGAATCTTTATTCTGAAATTAACCTTATCTTTGAGAAGGACAAATTCAGGTGGCAACGTATCGAGTACCTCTTCAATCCCCTCCTCTGCAACTCTTGAAAGTATTAAAGCTGCGCCCACAAGAGAATCCCTTGTGGCATTTATTTCCGGTACTATCACCCCTCCATTCCCCTCACCCCCAAATACACTCCCCACGGTTTGCATTTTCTGAACAACATTAGCCTCACCCACTTTGCTTCTCAATACTTCAACACCAAACCTCTTAGCTACAGCCTCAATCATCATGGACGTTGAAAGGTTAACTACAATATCGGTTTTTCTATGTTTTAAAACCTGTGGGGCAGCAAGTGCTATTGTATGCTCTTCTGTCAATAATCCTGATCCTCTGAATCCAACGAGAAGTCGGTCTCCGTCAGGATCAGTGGCAAAACCTATATCTGCATCACCTTTTAAAAGGACATCGTTCAACTCCTTGAGATTTTCTTTTCTGGGTTCTGGAGGATGGGGGAAAATCCCTGTGGGTTCACAATTAAGACAGTTAATTTCTCTTATTCCCAATCTCTCAAGCAAATGTGGTAGGGCATAATAATTGGCACCGTTTACTGCATCAACAGCCACCCTGAGGTTAGCCTTTATAATTTTATCGGAGTTTACAAATTCCGATTGAAGAATTTTATCGATGTGTTCATCAATTGCGTCTGGATAATTTCTCAGTTTCCCAACCTTATCCCACCTGCTCCACTTATAGTTGATCGATAAGAATTCCTTAATTTTCTTTACATCAGAATCAAAGGTAAAAACCCCACCCTCTTTTACAAACTTCAGTGCGTTCCACTCCATCGGATTGTGGCTTGCAGTTACGACAATTCCACCTTTCGCATTTTTTTCTCTCACAACAAAGAGAAGAGTTGGGGTCGGTACAATTCCTGTATCCACTGCCTCACATCCAGATGCAAGTAAGGTTGAAATTACAGCTGCTCTAACCATATCTCCATGTGGCCTTGTATCTCTGCCAAGATAGTAACTACCTCTTCCATTTACTCTGACGAAGGCATGTGTATAGTGTATTATCACATCGGGTGTCAGGGTTTCGCCAACAATCCCCCTAAGGCCTGAAACTGTAAAAAGCAAGTTTTTCATTAAAAACCTCCCTGCAGGAAATTTGTCCCCGTTTATTCACCAATAATTTTGATCAAAACCCGCTTGGGCCTTTGACCGTCAAATTCTGCATAAAACACCTGTTGCCATGGTCCAAAATCCAATCTTCCATTGGTAACTGGGATAACTACTTGATGATGGATCAAAAGGCTCTTCAAGTGCGCATCTGCGTTTGTCTCACCAGTTAGATGGTGCCTGTAATCTTTCCGGGTAGGGGCAAGCTTTTCAACCCATTCCAGAATATCTTGAATAATTCCAGGTTCATCGTCGTTTACATACACTCCTGCCGTCACATGCATCGCAGATACAAGGATAAGCCCCTCTTTTATTCCACTCTCTTTGAGTGCCTTTTCAACCTCGGGTGTGATGTTAATAATCTCTCTTAAGTTCTTGGTGTTAAAAGTCAAATACCTTGTGAACGATTTCATCTCTTACCTCCAATCCAGA
>JALSOD010000272.1 GCA_026986655.1 Caldifarciminota bacterium
TGCAAAGGAGATGTGAAAATAAATCTGTCGTGAAAATTTTCAAAAAGCTCTTCCGGGAATTCTTCGAATATAGCAAATAATGAAGAACCTGAGCCGGTCATGAGGGTACAGCAAGCCCCCATCTTTTCCATGAATTCTTTAAAATCCGTTATAAAACTCTCTCCATAAATTTCTTCAAAGGAATTGTAAATCAATTTTCCAAGCTCCATTAAATTCCCTTGAATTAAGTTGTTTTTTATTTGAAGAATTCTTTCTTCAGCTTCTTGTCGTGGATAATAAAGCTTCATTTTTCTTAAAAATTTATACCCCTCCTTTGTGCTAAATTCCACCCCGGGGTTGTATAGTACAATAGAAAAGAAGGGGGGTATTTCGAAGGGTTCAACAATTTCCCCCTTTCCTCTCACTATGGCTCCATTGCTCTCATAAACGAAGAAAGGTACATCTGAGCCCAGGGAAGAAGCAAATCTTATAGCCCTGTTCTTTTCAAAAAATTTTAAAACTGCGGCCGCGTCTGAGCTTCCACCGCCCAATCCTGCACCCATCGGGATGTTTTTTCGAATATGTACCCGGTAAGGTCGATTTCGTAGCGCTTTCCAGACTATGTTGTCTTTCCCTTTAGGCCCTGAAGTGGCAGTTACTTCTGGACGTGTATAAGGGGTGATCCAGATGGTATCAAAAAGGCCAATCTTTATGAAGATTGACATGATTTCGTGATATCCATCCTCTCTCAATCCGGTTACAAATAAGGAAAGATTGATTTTTGCAAAAGCTTTGAGCATCAAATCATTCTACAGGGATTCTCTCTACCCGTGGCAATAGGCCGGTTGTGATCTCGTAATTGATGGTTCCTATTAGTCCTGCAAGTTCCGTGGCCGTTATCTCTTCTGTTCCATCCTTCCCGATAAGTGTCGCAACATCTCCAGGTTTGACGTCTGGAATGTTTGTAACATCAACGGTGGTTAGATCCATACTAATTACACCAACGATTCTTGCACGTTTACCACGTATTAAAACCTCTCCATCACGGTATAGTGCGCGTGGGTATCCATCACCATAGCCCACAGCAAGAACTGCTATCTTCATAGGTGTTGTACTCTTGAATCTAAATCCATAGCCGATTCCTCTACCTGGACCGATTTCTCTCACCTGGATTATTCGGGACTTTAGAGAAAGTACGGGTTTCAGGTCGGGTAGATTCATGGACGGAGATGGTGGCAAACCAAACATGGCGATTCCGGGTCTTACCATATCAAAGATAGCCTTATGACCAACATTAAAAATCGCAGCGCTATTGGCCGTATGAATTATGTAATTTTTATATTTAACGAAAGGAAGAACTTCTTTTTTGAATCTTTCAAGCTGCTCTTTCGCGAGTCCTGGCTCATCATCAGCTGTTGCGTAGTGGGTGTATATTCCCTCAAGTGAAAATTTTGGGGAATTCTCGACGAATTCAAGCAATTTGGGAAATTCCTCAATATCCACCCCTGTCCGTGTCATCCCTGTGTCCACCTCGATGTGAACATGAAGTTTCTCCCCGGGTTTGATAAATTCTTCAATCATCCTTGCCTGTTCCAGAAAGCAGAGAGTAATCCTTAAATCGTACTTTATCGATTCACGAATTTCCCATTCCATGAATTTGGGCCCGAGCACAAGGATGGGCTTAGTTACACCTGCATTTTCAATTGCCTGAATTGCCTCTTCAACGGCCGCTACGGAGAAAAAATCCACCCTGCCATTTAGTCTTCGAGCAACTATTTCAAGTCCATGTCCGTAAGCGTTTGCTTTGAGGAGGGCATCAATACGAACCCCCTTTGCTGATTTCTTAATAAAATCAAAATTGTGGTCAAGTGCACGAAGGTCTATTTCCGCCCAGACTCTATTCTTCCTCATTTCCTATGGTAAATGAAATCCCGACACCGTAAATTGCAATGTTTTTTGATTCACCAAATAGAAGTCCATAGTTGAGGAGGAAATTCAATCTGTATCTCTCAGCGGATATCAACTTTAAGGCTCCATGTGCAATCAAACTGCCTGTGACATCTGATTCTTTGCCACTTCCCATGAGCCTTGAGAATTCACCAAGATTGTAGGATGCATTGAGGAAAATGCCATCATATCCTAATAGAGCAAAGGGGTAAACCCCGACTGTAAGGCCAAGTGATTCGTAGGCGACTCTATATCTTCCTGTTCCTATTCCAGAAAAATTGTAAGCAGTCCCGTTGATTCCAACGTGTATTCCCTGCCAGATGTCCCTGGTGTAACAGGCATTCACATGGAATCCACTTTTAACTTCATTCGCAAAATCACCGGTGGGTATCCCGTAAGTGAAACCAAGGTCAAATCTCGAAAATACAACAAATAAAAGTGCAATAACTACATTCATGTGTGAAATTATTTAGGAATCAGGTTTAGACCGTCAACCATGACAGTGGAACAATGATGTTTTCGAATCAACAGAAATAATAAACTAATTTTTGCCACTGGTCTCTCTTGGTAACAGGTACAACCTTTTATTAATAAAAATGAGAGAATTAGTATTTTGGAGAAGTCAGGACTTTATTCTTTTAATTTTCGCCCCAAGGCTCTGGAGCTTTATTTCAAAGGAGTCGTATCCACGGTCAAGATGATAAATTCTATCGATTAGGGTTTTGCCATTGGCGATCAAGCCAGCTAATACAAGGGCCGCTGATGCCCTTAAATCTGTTGCCATGACAGGTGCGCCATAAAGTTCCTCGACTCCATTTACAATGGCAGTGCCATTTTCTACTATGATGTCGGCCCCTAATCGGTTTAGTTCAAATGCGTGCTTGAATCTGTCGGGATATATTCCTTCCTTGATAATACTTGTCCCTTTTGCCACAGTCATGAGAGCCATAAATTGAGCCTGCATATCTGTGGGGAATCCAGGAAATGGAGCTGTATGGATGTTAACCGGTCTCACAAATTCACTTTCAGACCACACTCTGATCCATGTTTTCCCCTCCTCAATCCCCGCACCGGCCAATTTGAGTTTATCAATGACATTTCTAAAATGATCTGGTATGCACTGTTCAATTTTAACGTCTCCCTTCGTAAGGTATGCTGCTACAGCGTAGGTGCCAGCCTCGATTCTATCAGGTATTACACTGAATCCATCAGGAGGAGTTAAATTTTCTCTTCCAGTAATTTCGATTATATCAGTTCCGAGACCATTGATTTTGGCTCCTGAGGCCTCTAAAAATTCACCAAGCTGTATTACTTCTGGCTCAAGGGCAACATTTACCAATCTTGTAGTGTCAGGTATTAGAGCAGCTGTCATCATGAGGTGTGCCGTTGCTCCAACGGATTTCTTGTCAAAATAAATTTCTTCACCGTGAGGTGATTCCATTTCCCCACAGAGATAACCGTGGCAGATATCTATTTTAGCTCCCAGTTCTCTCAAGCCTTTAATGTGAAGATCAACGGGTCTTGGCCCAAAAGCACATCCCCCTGGAAGTGAAACCTCCGCCTTTTTCTCACGAACAAGAAGGGGACCGAAAACATAAATTGAGGCTCGCATCTTTTTGACGATTTCATAAGGGGCGCGTGTCGAAGTTATACGAGAGGGATCAATGTTCCAGACCTCCTCTTTTATTCTCTCAACTTGAACCCCGAGTACCCGCAGGAGTTCCGCCATGGTGTAGACATCCATAACGTCAGGAACATTTTTGAGGGTGATTTTTTCCTGAAAAAGCAGAGAAGCAGCCATAAGTGGTAGAACAGAATTTTTGGCTCCGCTGATTTTTACCGTTCCTCTTAATGGTGTTCCACCTTCGATTTCAAACTTATCCATAGGACTTTATATGCTCTCCTCTGTACTGACTTTTACTTCATCCAATAAATGTTTAATAACATCTTCTGATGCTATCCCTTCGGCTTCTGCATTGAAGTTAACGAGTATACGATGCCTTAAAACTGGAAATGCGACAGCTTCCACATCTTCAATCGAAGGTGTGGGCCTTCCTTTGAGAAGTGCACGGGCCTTTGCCCCCAATATAAGATACTGAGACGCACGTGGGCCAGCACCATAGTGGACGTATTCCTTCACAAAATCTTTCGCTAATTTGTCCTGAGGTCTTGATGCTCTTGCTAATCTCACTGCAAATTCTATTACATTTTCTGCCACCGGTACTCTTCTAACAAGGTTTTGAGCCTCAAGAAGTTCTCTTTTCGAGAGTACTTTGTTGAGCTTTTCTTCTGAGATAGCCGTGGTTGTTCGAACAATTTCAATCTCTTCGTCATACGCGGGATAATCGATCATTACATTGAACATAAATCTGTCGAGTTGCGCCTCTGGTAAAGGGTATGTACCTTCCTGTTCGATCGGGTTTTGGGTTGCAAGGACAAAAAATGGTTTGTCGAGCTCATAGGTAGTCCCTCCAGCAGTTACTCTCAATTCCTGCATTGCTTCTAAGAGAGCCGATTGAGTCTTAGGAGGTGTTCTATTTATCTCGTCCGCAAGGATCATGTTTGCAAAAACCGGTCCCTTAACAAATTTGAATCTCCTCTTCCCTGTTTGTGGATCCTCTTCAATAATGTCAGTACCGATGATGTCTGATGGCATAAGATCAGGAGTAAATTGAATCCTTGAAAATTTCAAATCAAGAATTGACGCCAGTGTTTTAACAAGTAAAGTTTTCGCGAGTCCAGGAACACCGATGATTAAGACGTGACCACCAGAGAGTAATGCAATGAGTATCTTTTCAATTACATCCTTCTGCCCAACGATAACCTTGGATAGCTCGCTATTTATGGAATTCTCAATTCCACTAATTATTTCGAAAATTTCTTTATCAGTCATGGGTGGTATTATAAGTTATGGCGTAAAAACGCTCAATCTCAAATGTCCTTGCCTCCTCGCGTTCTATACCAAGTTTTTCAGATAGGAATTTTAGGATACTAAAATCATTTGAGGGCGCATCCACGAGGAGTTCGTTTCCCCGTACTTCTAATTTCAGACCGTTTGAGTCAATTTTTTCAAAATGTTTAATTAAATCTGCAGGAATTTTTACTTTGAACTTCACTCTGTTGAATTTGGCCCAATTGGGCTTTTTCTGAACCTCTATGAAGTGAACTATCTGAAGACCAGGTATGAGATTATTGGAGGCAGATTCGATCAAATCCCTTGTTAGTGGTGTATGTGTTTCAATATATATAGGCTCGTTTTTCGCAGTTGCCCCGAGCAGGAGAGATGGTCCCGTGCTCAAAGCAGGTCTCGGGACATAACTACCGTGATAGCGGATTTTTACACCGGCACTCCTCAACGCCTGAAGAATCAGCCGGATAGTATCGTTGTGTGCAATAAATCTTGCGTGTCCTGATTTGGAATAGAATAGCACATATTTAAATATTTTTGGTTCCTCCCGAATTTTGATGGAAATTTTCTCAGGAATTTTTATTGGTGGTAAACCTTCCTTACAGATGTTGAATCCCATCCTTATAAAAGGGCCGCATCCGGTGCAACCATCAGTCATACAGTTTTGTGTGTACTCGTTTTTCAGGGCTCTTTTGTATTCTAACTGAAGATATTTTTTGAATATAAGCACATTGATTCTGTCCCAGGGTAGGGGAGCATCGAGTGGTCTTTCTTCGAGGTAGGTTTTCCAATCAATTCCAATTTTTTCAAAGGCTTTTTCCCATCTGGAAAAGTCAAAGTTTTCAGTCCAGCTCTCGAGATAGGCACCATTTTTGTAAGCCTCAAGTATAGCGTCTCCAAGCCTTTCATCCCCCCTGCCAAGAATCCCTTCGAGTAAGGAATTGTACGGGTTGTGAAATGATATCCTGAGATTTCTTTCTCTTTTTGTAATTGACTTGATAACTCCAATTTTATGAAATATTTCCTCCGGGAAGTCCTGCCTTACCCACTGAAATGGTGTGTGAGGTCTCGGAACGAATGGAGAAATCGAAGCCTTAAATTTGATTCTTCTTGCGCTCCTTGCGATTTTTTTGAGAAAGTAACCAAGCTCCTTTACATCCTCTTCGGTCTCCGTTGGGAGTCCAATCATAAAGTAAAGTTTTACATGTTTCCATCCGAATCTTTTCGCTATCTCAATTGATTTCTCAATGTCTTCAAGGGGGACATTTTTATTGATAACGCGTCTAAGTCTGTCAGATGCAGTTTCTGGCGCAAGTGTCAAACCAAACCTTCTCATGTCTTCAACTGCCTCAATTAGCTCCATATTTATTGCATCAACCGGTAGTGAAGGGAGTGAAACAAAAACCTGATTCTGAAATTTCTCCTTGATCTTGATAATTAATTCTACCAGTTCTGGATAATCAGAACTTGTGAAGGCAAGTAAACCGACTTCATCCCACCCTGTAAATCTGACGCCCTCTTCAATAATTTTAAGGATATCCTCGACTTCCCTCTTTCTGATAGGACGATAAACCATTCCTCCTTCACAGAATCTACAGCCTCTCGTACAACCCCTCATTAGTTCAACAGTGAGCCTGTTGTGAACAATGTCAATGTTGGGAACGACCTGTTTTGTGGGATAAAATTCGTTTGTTAGAGGCGCGATCCCTTTCCTGGCGCGGTTCTTTAACTCCGGGATATAAATACCCTCTATTTTTGACATCTCTTCGAAAAGCTCGTATCTACTGAGATCCCCCGATTTCCAGGCCATAAGAAGAGGAATACTCTGCTTGAGAGAAAGCTCTGCTTCTCCAACAAAGAATATATCAACAAACTGTTCGAGTGGTGCAGGATTTAATGATGCAGGTCCACCAAGCACAACAATTGGATCTCCATCCTTTCGATCAGATCTCTTTAGCGGAATTTGACCGAAATCAAGGGCAAGTAAGAGATTGGTGTAATTGAGCTCTGTGTGCATGGAAAACCCGATGACATCAAACTTATAAAGTGGGGTATAGGTTTCCAGTGAAAAGAGTGGAACGTTCTTTGATTTCATTAGTTCCAGTGCGTCGTTCCATGGGAGAAAAAATCGCTCGGCATAAATTCCATCAGTTGAATTTAGTACGTGATAAATGATTTTAAGTCCGAGGTTGGACATGCCAACTTCATAGATTTCAGGATATACGAGGGCGAATCTGAGAGAGAAATTATCTTTGAAGACCGAATTTCTTTCCTTTCCTATGTATCGTGCCGGTTTTTCAACTCGTATGAGGTCATTACCAAAGGGATGGTTCATCACCTTAAATTACCAGAAAGGGTCAAATATTTCAAGGAGATAGTTTCACCAGGTAATCGTCATACCGCTTTGTTTCCCTTTTAAGAAAGAGGATTTCCACAAAGCGGCACAAGAGAACTTTTGATCTGTTCTAATTTACATACGAGCCTAAAAAAAACCTCTATTAGGGTATAAAAATCCCCTTAAATCCCTCTTTTGCCAAAGTGGAATTTCCCCCTTAACCACTATTGTAGGCTTGCTTTTTGTAGTTTAAAATTTAAAAATGAAA
>JALSOD010000273.1 GCA_026986655.1 Caldifarciminota bacterium
AATTCTAATTAAACAAAATTTTATAAGGAGATATTATCTGTTTTTAAATTTCTTTAATGCTTCAACTATTCTTGTGACTCCTTCTTCAATGTTTTTCTCGCTATTTGCGAATGAAATACGGATGTGCCTTTTGCATTGATCTCCGAAGTAGGAACCCGGCAGAACGGCCACTCCAAACTCATCCAGCAAGTAATGGGCGAATTCATTGGAATCCACGCCGACGTAAGGGAATATGTAGAACGCTCCCACCGGTTCCACAAAGCTGATCTCTGGTGCCTCTCTCAAGATATTGACTGCAATATTTTTCCTTCTCTCAAAGGCATTTACCATGGTGTCAACTGATTCCTGGGGACCTTCTATCGCTTCGATTGCCGCTTTCTGGACAAAAGATGTGGCGCAGGAAACCGTATTCGTCTGAAGTTTCACAACCATCTGAACAAATTTCTCAGGCACAATTCCATAACCTATTCTCCAGCCAGTCATAGCATAGGTTTTTGAAAATCCATCAATGAGAAATAAAAAGTCATCCACATCTTCTACGCTGAGAGCGCTGAAGTGTTTCCCGTTAAACAAAATTCTCGAATAAATTTCATCCGAAATCACATAAAGGCCATTTTCACGGGCAATTTTAAGGATTTCCCTCAGCGTCTGCTCGTCAATAGTTACTCCTGTCGGGTTGTGGGGAAAATTCAATATCAGGGCTTTCGTTTTGTCCGTGATTAATTTTTTGAGGTCATCAGGGTCATGATGAAATCCATTCTCAGGTGATAGTTTCCAGGGTACTGGCTTGCCACCAGAGATCAGAATGTGTGACCTGTAGGACATATATCCAGGATCAGTATAGATTACTTCATCTCCAGGGTTGACTGTCACAAGGAGAGAGTAGAGTATCATCATTTTTGCGCCAGGTGTTACCACTATTCTGTCCGGTGAAATTTCGCGTTCCCTGTAAATTTTTTGATACTTAGAGATAGCTTCACGAAGGTCAAGTATTCCCTGTGGGTCGGTGTAGTGAGTGAATCCTTCTTCCATCGCCGTGTAAGCGGCTTTTATGATATTTTCAGGGGTTTTAAAATCTGGCTCCCCAATATGGAGATGAATGATGTGCTTCCCCCTCCTTTCAAGTTCCCTCGCCTTTCTCAAAATCTCAAATGAAGAGTGACCGAGTCCCTTTGTTTCCATAACATGCCTCTCCTTTCAAGGTTAAATAAAGAGTTTTGAAAGATCCGCACCAATTATCAATTTAGTTGAAAAACCAACTAAAGGTCTTAAATAAATTCCAAGAAGATCCACCCCGATAATATACGGTAAGAAGAAAAGAAAAATAAGGAGTATCACACCGTAAGTTTCATACAAACGGATTTTTTCGGGCCGGGCGTATGCGGAAACGATTCTCCACCCATCGAGTGGAGGTACAGGCAACAGATTGAAAAACGCAAGTATTAAGCTAATGAGGACGAATATCAGAAGCATATCATTTATTGGTGCAAGGTATGAAGGTAGTGCAAGACGGCTCAGATAACGGTAAAGTAATCCACCAATGACGGCAGAGAAAAGATTCATCAGGGGACCTGCAAAAGCAACTATCATCACATCCCTTCTGGGATTTCTCAGGTTGCTGTAGTTGACAGGGACAG
>JALSOD010000274.1 GCA_026986655.1 Caldifarciminota bacterium
TCACCGTCTTTAAGAACTTCCACCTCTACCCCATCAACCAGCATCCGGTGAAAGGCCCGATTGTTGAGAATTAAATCTGGCGAGTCAGGATGAAGCACTTTGCGGATATCGTCTTCCAGAGCCTGTGCAGGAACATTAGAGTTGAGCCTATAAACCGCCTCTCGCAGCCGTTCTTCAAGAACCACTTCCGCATATGAATCTCGTTCCGCCTGTGGCTCGCCCGGAGCTATCTCTGGGCCGTGGAGGATTTGGTAGCCCAGGTCTTCGAACCAGGTTAAAACCGTGTTTTCAAGGAGTAATTCAGATATCTTCATTTCCTTTCACCTTTTTCTCCCCTCTCCCTCTGGGAGAGGGGCTGGGGGGTGAGGGTTTTATACTCCTCTTCAGTTAAAATCCTTCCATCCGGCATAATGAAATAAATTCTGCCCGCTATTCCTATAGGCGTGGCGATGCCAAGCCTTTTATTTTCTTCCAGTATCCTGGGGAAAATGGTGGAAGCTATCCTTTGGCATTCGTCAATCAGGAGTTCGATGTCGAGTTTTTGTTTTCTCATGGCCTCTCCACTATTTCTAAAAATTGTTTGAAAGTTATTTCGTCCTCTACCTGGTAAAGATCCTGCGTCCCTCTTGCCACTCTTTTGAAATCTTCGATATTGCTTTTTATCTCCCACATATCGCACAAATTTTTGTATAAATTCCAAAAATTTCTAATGCTTTTCTTGTATCTTCTTTTTACTGTTTCAAAATCTACAAAATGTCCACCTTTCTTGACTCGTTCTTCGATTCTATATCGCAAGATTTCTACAGGATAAACAAACACATAGAAGCAAATTATCTTATACTGTTTCAACTTTGTCTGAATCAAAAACGAATAAAGCCATTTTCCAGACATCGTGGTTTCAAAAGCGAAAGAATCTCCTTGACGTAACTTATGATGCAAAATTTTTAAAAAACTTTTTCCCCTCGTGAATTCACTATCCGATTCAATGGTGTCAGGATTGACGAAATCCAAACCTATATTCGCACAAAATTCTTCCGCCAGGGTACTCTTTCCCGCCCCATTAGGCCCGGCAAAGATTATTAAAATGGGATTGTTCAAAGCACCTCCTCCACAAACTTTTCCGCATCTTTGATGCGGATTTGGCCGGAAATGAGTTTGGGAAGGAGGGTGTCGCGGATATTAGCAAGGTTTAATATTTCTTTTTCGTTGTTCAATATAGATAAAAACAAAGAAGCTATATGTTCATGAAATATTTTTATAAGATTATTGGGCGGCATCAAAATATTAAGATTTTCAAATCTTGATTTGCTCAAGTTTGTAAAAACAGAGCCGCCAGATCCGATTTGCATAATTTCTTTTCCTAAAATTTTCAAAGTCAAAAATGCAAAAAATGGACTAATTTCTTTATATGGTATTACACTGTTAATTTGTTGGTTAGTTTGAGAAATCTCGCTTGTCATAACTACTAAACCAGGAGTAGCAATACAACTTACACAAATTGAATAGGGTGATAAATATTTATTGCTTTGCAAATCGGCTCCTTTCTTGGATAAATATTTAGTTGTTTGGACAACAAATACCTTTCCATGCA
>JALSOD010000275.1 GCA_026986655.1 Caldifarciminota bacterium
GCTTTGACATGGTGGAGATGAATATAAAGGGCTTTGAACTCAGAAAAACGAATGTGAAACCTGATTTATTCGATTGGTATGATAATCCTGTAAGGCCGGCAGATAAAACTGATGATTGGCTTCTTGTACCTGTTAATGTTAAGAAGGACGTGGAGAATTTTATGGTCTGGACTAATGGCAAGAAGAGCTATGGAGGGGTTACACTTCGTAAATATGGCAAAGGGTACGCTATGCTTCTAAGTTCCTTCCTGATATTACATCCATCATTTGATGGAGGGTGGGGTGATGTTCCTCAAATCACCCGGTTTTATCATAACCTTGTTATGTTTATCATGGGGATAAAAAAATACCCGACTGGTGTTGATCCCTGGCCTGATGGGAAGAAAGCGGTTCTTGCCGTGACTCTCGACGATGGCGGCAAGATGTCTATGTATCAACTAACTTTAAATTCATTACTTGAAAGAGTTCCATCTCTTACATTCTTTGTAACGGGTAAGCTTGACCCAAAAATTTTGAGTTACATTAAAAAATTTAAACAGGTGGAGATCGGGAACCACAGTTTCAACCACCCATTCTTTAGAAATTTGAACCTTAATCAATCCATTGCTGAAATAGAGATGACTCAAAGGGCAATTGGAAAGTCAAGGGTCTTCAGGTTCCCGTACGTGAATTACACCTCTGAGGGGCTTTATGCACTATGGACACATGGTTTTAAATATGAATCATCCATCAGGGTTGATCACCTGAATACTTTTAAAGGAGCAATCTTTCCATACAATCTTGTCTTCTCTTTTGGTAAAAATCTCATAACTACAAATCTTATAGAGCTCTCCCCTATAAAATCTGACTGGTTTTTCTATCAAAAAATATATGCGGACAATTATCCTCTCAAAGAACGGATTGCCAGCATGAAGGCTTTTAAATCCTACCTTGAGACCATGTGGTCGATTATAAAAGAAGCGAGAGGAATGATGGTACAGATGGGTCATCCCATGTACGAGGGTTACAATAAAGAGTTTCTAAAACCCCTTTTGGAGTTTCTTGATGAGGTGAGAGCTGAGAAGAATATCTGGATAACAAATCTTGGTGGGATTTACGACTGGTGGAGTGAGCTTACAAACGTTAAAGTGTACGTGGAAGAGCAGCACAATCAAGTAAGATATAAGATATTCAACCGAAACCCAAAAGAAGTAAAAAGATTTAGTATCTGGATAGACGTGGGAAAGACGGCAGTCACTCCCAGGTTGAAGTTTTCAAAGAGTAAGGGATACTATACTTTAGAGCGTTCAGCGAATGGTGAAAGAGTCCATGTCATTATGACCATCCCCCCTGGAAATTCATCTGTAACCATTAAATTCTAAAAATCATCGTTATGATCTTCAAAGTAAATAATTTTATAGATGCCTTAGTGTTAATTGTGACAAACGTTTTTATTCTCTACTTTACCATATATGGTGCCCTGAATATATGGTTTTTCATAGTATTCTTACTCGATTTTATGAGAATGAAACCGTGGGATCAGGAGATTGAAAACTCACCCGAGGTTACAATCCTTGTTCCGGCTTTTAACGAAGAAAAGGTCATTGTACACACTGTAAGTTCTCTCCTTAACCTCGAATATCCCAGATTTTCAATAATCGTCATTGATGACGGTTCTACTGACAGGACCTCAAAAAATTTGGTTGAGGCGTTTGGAATGAGCGAATTTGAATTGAAAGGCGAGAATGGGATTCGAACGAGCCGTATTATTTCGACGTATAGGGCAAAAGAGCACGAGAATTTATACCTCATTAGAAAAGAAAATGGAGGAAAGGCAGACGCCCTGAATGTGGGCTTAAATTATTCAAAGGGGCAGATTGTAATTACAATCGATGCTGACACAATTCTTTCACCAAGGAGTTTGCTTCGGTTGATAAACCTTTTTAAAGAGAAAAATGCTGCTGCAGTTGGAGGCCTCCTGACCGTATCAAATGATGCGGTGATTAAAGATGGTAGGCCGTTAAATGCAAGGTTTCCTCGTAATTTGCTTGTCGTATTTCAGTTGATTGAATACCTTGTTTCTTATTCAATAGGAAGAAGTGCCCTTTCCAGGATTGATTCTCTGCTTGTTCTTTCGGGGGCATTCTCCGCTTTCGACCGGTCTCTTCTTATTAAGGTTGGAGGCTTCCTTTCAAAAATTTCTCACGGTAAGTCAACAGTTTGCGAGGACATGGAAATAATTGTACGTTTGCATAGGTTTTTGAAAAGTGAAGGAATTAACAGACCAATAAAGTTCCATTTCTTCCCAATAGCATGGACTGAGGTGCCCTCCAATCTCAGGAATATTGTAAGACAGAGAAACAGATGGCATAGAGGACTTGGAGAGTCGCTTTTTATCCATTTTGATATGCTCTTTAATCCTCTTTACAAGCACATTGGCCTTTTTGCTGTGCCATACTACTTGATTTTTGAATTTCTTTCACCGATTGTGAAACTTCTTTCTCTCTTCTTGATTTTCATTTTAATTTTAATGAATCTGATACACTGGCAGTTTGTAATTACATTATTTTTGCTCGTGACAGTCTTAAATGGGCTTTACACATCTCTTGTGACTACGCTCGTCGAGATGAAGTTCAGGAATATCTCTCGGGATAATATAGATGCCATGAGGTTTAAAACTCTTGGAGATTGGTTTAAACTTGTAGTACTTTCTTTTTTCCTCGAGCCGATCTTTGGAGTTATCAGAAATTACGCCCAACTCTGGGGAATCCTTGATCTCATAAGAGGTAAAGTTTCCTGGTATAAATTTGAAAGAGAAGGAATAAATGTTGAGCAATAGGAGGTAGTTATGTTTGTTTTTCTGTTGGCTTTGACTATCACGTCAAATCAGACAGGTGATAGATTATGGAAAATGATAGATATGGGGAAATATTGGGAGGTTATTGACACGGCCTCTAAATACCTGAAAGAGGGGAAGCTGGATAAACAGGCAATGCTCGCTCTCGCGTATGCGTACAGAGTAGAGGGTGAATTTGACAGTGCAATTGCCATTTACAAAAGGATACTCGTGGTTAATCCGGACGATTTTGATGCTCTGGATGGGCTCGCTTTTACCCTTTCCTGGCAGGGAGACCTTGACAGTTCAGTCAGAGTTTACAAGAAGATGTTCAAACTTTTTAAAAACAAGAAGGATGTTTTAATCGGACTCGCAAGAACCTATGGATGGATGGGTAAATTGGAAGAAGCCAAAAGGTGGATAAGAATCGCCCTGGAGAAATATCCAGACTCACCGGATATTCTTGAACTTTGTGGAGATATATACACATGGGATGGCAAGCTCGCAGAGGGGATAAGATGCTATAGGAAGGCACTCAATAAGGCTCCTCGAAATGTAGATCTAATGATTAAAATAGCTCAAAATTATGAGTGGGAAAATGATGTAAATAAGGCCATTTGGTGGTACAGAAAGGTTCTCCAGATTGATCCAGCGAATTCTAAGGCTCGTAACGGGCTAAAAAGAGTCACAAAATTAAAATATCCTGCACTCAGCATTAAATATTCACACGCAAAAGAGGTGGATTCGACAACAATAACTTACTGGAATAATATGAATCTTTTCGTACACTACAGGCTTTTAAAACATTTGACTGTTTCAATCAGGATGATTCTCGATCATTCAATAAAGAGTGACTCTGTTTCAACGAGGACATATTTTCAGCCCGGGATAAGCTTGAGTTATCATCCGTTTCGACTGACAGTTGCTCCAGGCTTTGGCAGCACTTCACTCCTATACAGCAGTTTAATTTTTAAGCTTCCCGCCTTCAAAGTAAAGGGTAAATACCTTGACGAAATACTCGAACCAATAGAATTGATAAAGATCAAACATGTTGAGCTAAGTAGCGAGCTGGATGTTTTCAATTTTAAGATTAAAGGGGGCTATGACTATGGTGAGATACCGTATGATGATAACAGACGCAAGATGGTAGATTTCTCAATCGAGAGGAAAATAATAGAAAATCCCGTAGTCATTAAATTTATCTATTCTTACGGATACAAGAATTATGAAAATTGGTCTCCAAACTATTATTCTCCATCTGACTTTTATCAGCACTCAATTGGAGGTATGTTTTTCAAATCATTTAGACAGGGTTATCTCTACTTTGATGTAAGCAAATCTTTCTATGGTTCGCCGGGCACCTTCTCATCTTCGGCAGAGTTGGGTTTCAAAAGTCTCTATGTTTCAGTTTCGGTTTTTAAGACTACCGAGAATTACGAGTACATTAGCATAAATACGGGATTGACCACAAGAATAAGTTTTTAAGATGAAAGCAAGATTGGTGATACTCATAGCATTATTAATTGCAGTTCTGGGACTGTCATACGAGCTTTACAGAATTGAAAAAAGGTACCTGACTCCACGTGTAAAAGAGGTTGAAAAAGAGGTTATTAAAAAGGTTGGAGTAGGAAAGACTCCCGAAGAAATCCGCATAGCAGCTGCAGGAGTCAGGTTTATTTCAAAAGTAGAGGGTGATAAAATAGAGGTTATTCATCTAATCAATCGTGCCGACGGAACTATTGATACGGTTTTCAAACCGATTTTTATAAAGGGGGTGAATTTTGGACCTGCATTGCCTGGAACCTATCCAGCTCAATTTGCACCAACAAGGGACGATTATGAGAGGTGGTTTGAAGAAATGGGCGATGTGGGGTTCAACGCTGTTCGAGTTTATACAGTATTACCACCGGATTTTTATAGTGCCCTTGCCTCGTACAATATGAAACATTCGAGTCGCAGGATATACCTATTCCAGGGTGTATGGGTACCGGTGCCGGACAGTGAGGACTACCTTGATGAACAGTTTGACCTCCAGATTAAGAAAGAGATCGAAAAAGCAGTTGATGCAATTCACGGTAGCAACGGTTATTTCACGGATGTTTCAGATTACACCCTCGGATTCATCTTTGGCAGGGAGTGGGAGCCCGATGGGGTATTGAAAACCACTAAATTACACCCCCAGGATACGACTTTTACCGGTAACTTTATTTCTATCCCACGGGGGAATCCCATGGAAATCTGGCTTGCCCGGATGTTAGACTATATCCAGACTTACGAAACTGTCACTTATTCCATGATACACCCTGTTTCTTTTGTTAACTGGTTGACACTCGATCCCCTCTATCATATTTCAGAATTTATCGAGTCTCCAAAGGTAAGAGAGTATGACAACGATTTACTAACAGTGGATCCATCTAAATTTTATAGAACCGAAGTTAATCCTGCAGGATTTTTTGCTTCCTATCACATTTATCCCTATTATCCGGATTTTATAAACAACGAGTATAAGGATTTTGTCAGTCGTTACGGAAAAGACAACTATGCAGGTTACCTAAAGGCTTTGAAAGAAGCTACAGATGGATTACCCATACTTGTTGCCGAATTCGGGGTTCCCTCATCACGTGGTATAGGACATTACAACCCGTTTGGAATGAATCAGGGAGGGCACTCTGAAAAAGAGCAGGGTATCATTGATTTTCACCTTTTTAGAGACATAGCAGATGAGGGTTATGCAGGAGGTCTACTTTTTGAGTGGATGGACGAATGGTTCAAGCGAAACTGGCTTTTCATGGATTTTGAGAATCCGATGAGTAGAAATCCTTTATGGCATAACATCTACGATGCTGAGCAGACTTTTGGCCTGATAAGTTTTGACCCTCGTCAGATTAAAATTGATGGGAATACGGGGGACTGGTCAGCCGTAAAGCCCTTGATAGAATCAAGTGGATTGATTAAAAGTTTCTCAGTTGTAACTGATCCAGTTTACATTTACTTCAAAATTGAACTCAAAAAAAGATTTGTTCCGGATAGTGAAACATTGAGAATCTTTATTGATACCTATGACAGCAAGCTTGGTGAATTCTCAGGTCCCAGTAATGCTTACAAATTTAAGAATGGAGTGGAATTTATTATCGAGCTTTCAAAAACCGGGAGGGTACTTGTTGAAAAAAGCTATAACGTTTACAGAGACTGGATTCATGATATATTTTCTCCAATGCGAACAGTTGCTTCCTATGATGGAGAATTTGTAGAGCCGTCACTTCAAGCTAATAGGGAGAGGATAACACTCCTGGGAGACACGATACCGGGGAAGAAATTTTATCCGGGCCGTTTGATTTTTGGGAAAGAAGAGGAGAATTCTCTTGCAGATTGGTTTTACAATGGTAACGTAATAGAAATCAGAATTGGATGGAATGCTCTGAATGTCACCGACCCATCATCACTCCATGTTTTACAGGATGATCCAGAAACCCCTGATATTGATGCGGTTGTAACAGATGGATTTGCCTTCTCAATTGGATTGTTTGATTCAAATGGCAAAGTACTTGGGGCCCTTCCTGGTTACAGAGATGGGATATTTGACTTCTCAGGAAAGTTTAAATGGAGTGGATGGGACAGCCCCTATTATGAAGAGCACAAGAAGAAGAGCTATTTCATTCTTAGAGATTCTCTGAAGACCCTGTCTCCTTCCTGGTCAAATGAAAAAGTAAAAGAAAGGGAATCTCGTCAGCCGGTGATTTTAAAATATAGGGATTATAATGGTTTTGCCACCTTCTCTTTTGATGATGGAGACATCTCTCAATTCAATTACGCACTTCCCATACTTGAAAAATACAATGCACGTGGCAGCTTTGGAATTGTGACCTCCTGGTTATCGGATCATAACATAGTGGCCGGACCAGCAGGTGAGCTGAAATTGAAGAGGCTATCGAAGTCTCAGGTAAAAACATTGAGCGAATATGGTCAAGAAGTTTCTTCACATGGCCACATCCATGCACTCGAAATTTTTAAACTCCCGGAGGATTCCATCATCAAACAGTTTATTACCTCAAGAAATATACTGGAGGACGTAACCGGGTCAAAAATTCTTACCCTGCACATGCCATATTCGAGAGAATATGATCGTGTGATCCGGGCAGCCCAAAAGGCCGGATTTAAATTCGTGAGGGTGGGAGATAACAAGTACAATACAGTTAACTTTGATCCCTACCATATAAAGAGCTTTGTCATCTATAATGATTCAGCACCGGGTATCAAAAAGTATTATGAGATCCTTAGAAACGGAAAGAATAAATGGGTTGTGTTAATGTACCACCATATATTCCCTCAAAATTCTTTTGAGTTGAAATTAATGAAAGCACACAACGTGAAAAATACCTATTCCGTACTGCCAATCACCTTTGAAAGACAGGTAAGGATTGCCAGAGATCTGCGATTTGACCTTGTCCCGATTAAGGAGGCTGGAAT
>JALSOD010000276.1 GCA_026986655.1 Caldifarciminota bacterium
ACAAAAGAGTCGTTGAAAAAACCATAGAAGTTCTACAAGAGTTCGAAAGAAAAACTTTGAGTTATGATGATGAAAGAACGATGATAAACAAATTTTTCAATAAGGTTGTTGAAGTTGTAGATCCAGATATGATCAAACTTATCGGAAATACCGCAACTCTCAAAGACATATACGTTGCAGAAATTAAGCGAAACTTAGAATTCCTTAAGTATTTTACGGTAGAAAAGAAGAGTAAAGCTCAAAGATTGTTCAGGAGAATTGCCGGAATCCAAGTGGTGATACCAGCTGTCATGAAGATTTATGGAGATGAAATCGACAAAGCCTTTGCAAAAATTGTTGAAAATATAGAAAGCAACAAGAAGACGTGGAGAGAAATAGAAAATGAAATTGGCGTAAACAAACTGGAACTAAAGAAGAGATTGTATCAATACTCTATCAATATCCCTATATTCTATTTGGATGACCTTATGCGGTTAATTAAGCACGAATTTAAAGGATTTTATGTGATGGGAGTGGATGAAGAGGATGCAAAGTTAATATATGAATTCGGGCTTGACAGGTTTATGAAAGACAAACTGAAAGCAAACAGTGAGGAGGATAAACTCGGAGATCAAATTCTTTAATCTATGTGCTATTAGGTAATTTAAATATAAAAATTAATTCTCATTTCCAACAATAGATTACCAATCCGAAATATACATATTTTCCGAAATCAATTTTCAATCGGATGATCGGGAAAGTCGGAAAAAAAGGGGAGATATACATACCCAAAAAGGTAAGGGAAGCGGTTAACCTCAAGCCGGGAGATGAGATAACTATCGAGGTCAGGGAAGAAGAACTCATAATAAAGAAAAAGAGAGATGTATTCGACGTTCTGATGGAAGATGCGGTTTCGAAGGTAACTGTTAATGAGTTGAGAGATATCAGAGACAAACTTTCGAGGTTATTGATATGAGAGAAATATTTTTAGATACAACGTTCGTCATGCCTTTCTTTTACATGGACATCGACGTCAAAGAGTTTTCGAGAAGAAAGTTTGCCGAAATAATCCGAAAGTTTGAGAGAATTCACATAAGCGAGATTTCGATCTTCGAGGCTAAGGCAAAGGTGCTTCAAAAGAGGGACGAGATGATGCTAAAGAAGTTCAACGAGGGGCTGTCGATCCTGAGATCCAGTAAAAATGTTGTAATACGTGGATATTCAGCCAAAGACGATCGGAACTTCAACACCATGCTCGACTTACTGAACGATCTGAACATCATAGATCTGATCATTGTATCGCAAGCGAAGGACGTGGGTTTGCTTCTGACTGAAGATAAAATCATCCACAGGCACAAGGATGAAATTGAAGTAGATGTGCTAAATTGGAAGTCCTTTGTCGATCGCTTTGGCGATAAGTGATCTATATTATCTCGTCGATTCCGCTCTTATCGAACCCTATAATCTCCCTCTTCATTGCCTTTTCTGTTCTGAGCTTGTAAATTACGATCATGTCCTCCTCTTCGTTTATAATCCTCTTCAAACCCATCTTTACCTCTTCCAAATCCGCCTCGCTTAGCTCTCCTTCGAAAAGGGAGTTCTGAACCCAGTTTAAATATCTTCTCAGGAACTTCTTAACTTTATTTACCCTCTCAACATTCACATCGTATGCAATAATGATGTACATAACTTACAACACCCTTACGAATCTTGCTAAACTTATGACTAACCTCTTTTTCCAGTAAGGTGGATTAACATCACCATGAGTTAAATTACACTCTAGTAAGGTATAATTGTTTCTGAGGATTGAGATCACATCCGATGTTGCGTGAGGTCTTAAAAACTCGCAATATTCATATTGCTTATCTCTATAGATTACTTTCTCTTCATTTAAGTGTATCCCATCTCTATTTTTAATTTCATATACACAGAAATTCTTTAGATCTCCCCATCCCATATTTCTCTTCTTTCCAATGCCAGTTTTTAGTGCAATTTTCATAAATTTTTTAATATCGTTGATATTTCCTTTAGTAATTGCTGACCAAAGTAAATTAGTTCTGCTAATTTGCACTTCATAAAAGATATCTCTATATGCACCCCTTCTTTCTTCGATTTTACCCAAGGCTCCACTGATTTTAATACCAATAGATTTCTCAATTGAAAGCACCTTAGAAATTGTGCTTCGTTTAGATATACAAATTTTAATACTTCCACCAAGAATTTTCTTAACTTTATTATTTATATGGAGCAAGTAGGCCACACTATCTTTTAAGTCGAAGATTAGTTCTGTGTTATAGGGAGTATAAACTAATAGAGTTTTATTTTTTCTTATTGATGGCATGAGATAAGATGCTTTAATATTTGGTATCTTATCAACTACATCCCGCGTTAAATCAATTAAATATTTACAACGCCAGTCCCCCTCTGTGTAATTCTGTGCAAAAGAGAAAAATCTATCAAGTGTAATAAGTGTATCCTTTAGAATATTTGGTTGCGAAAAAATTGTTTGAAATGGTGGTGTTCTAAAATTTAAAACAACCAGATAAACCGTCATTTTCATGTAAATGTTGATAAATTCTGATTTTTGCCTTTCTTACTTTTCGATTTCTCTCCGATTTCGGGGCTAGCCTCTAAAGCCTTTATGATTTTCTCAAGATTTTCTTTAATGAAATTATCATAGGCTTGCTTATATCTTTTGGTGTCATTATCTTTTAGGTTCTTAATTTCAATCTTAAACTTTCCAAACCCTCTGCAAATTGAACCACCTAAAGTTGAAAAGTTTTCAAGCGTTTTAAACACCAATCCCCATTCTGCCTCGGTTAGGGGTATTAACTCTTCGATATATGTAACAAATGTAGTTCCCGGAGCCACTGCTTCTCTAATAAATCTTTGCTGAATGGCGGATTCTTTAGTTTTCGTTTGATTATCTTCTTTTTCAGTTACACCCATTATTTTATCAAGCTCTTTGAAATTCGTTTGAATTCCAAGTTGATCAAGCTGAGACATTTTTACTTTGTCGTCTTTTCTCATCATTTGCACCGAGATTAATATATCTTTAAGTTTTATCTTTGGTACGACATCTACTAAATCGTCAATTAATTCTTTTGTTTCCTCAACAATTGGATAACCGATACCAAACTTCAATTTACTCGGAACCATAACTTTTACCAATGCACAGCCCATTATCGAAAGTGGTAAAAGCGGTTTAACATAATTTTCCATTTTTTCTGATATTTTCTTTGCATTGATCTCTTGTTCTCCAGATTTTGCCAGTATTCCTCCACTAAATAGTGTCATCAATGTTCCAGCATTTACGGTGAGTTTCCCGTTATTATGTTCTATCTTATCTTTTTTTGCGTTTGGGCTGTTCTGGTTAGATTCCAACATCTTTTTTATATCTTGCAAAAACTGTATAACCATGACATCTCTAAAAGCGCCTCTGATACTGTTTCCGGGAATGATGGGTATATCCAATACATCACCATTATCTCTTACAACGGGTAACTTGTATAGTAATGTTGTAGTTCCAATAGATTCAAATCCTATGCTTAACGGTTCTTTTGCCTTAAGCTTCAGTATCACCCTCATTCTTTTCACCACCTTTGCTCGCAACATAAAAAACGACACTCAAATATGGGTAACGTCTTAAGTATTCTAAAACTTTATCACATCCTACATCATCTACTTTCTTAAGTGCTTTTTTAAGTCCTTCAGCTTTCTCCTTAGATAAAAATATTGTGTCACCCGTAAGCTCTCTCAGAAGACGTTCTACAAAATCTTCAATTTTATTAACGGATCTCGAAACCATAGCAACACGTTTTGCTAAGATAGAGTTCCATTTACTTTTTAAATCCTTAGAAATAGCACTCCAATCCACCAATCCGTTAACGGCATCCAAAAGTTCCACTACTACATCTCTTATATCACTATCTTTATCTTTTATTTCTCGATTTTCTAACACCACTACCACCCCTTTTCGGAAGATTAGGAAAAACGCTTATACCGTAAACATGCTTTAACGCTTTTAAGCATTCTATTACTTTATCTTCATTATTTTCTACAAATTTTACAATTTCGGAAAATTCATCGATAGTTAAATCGCTTTCCGAACCCCAACAAACAATATCATGTTTTAATGAACTTTCAAGTATAAATTTCTTTTTACCACTTCCTCCACTTTTAACTGTTGGATACATGAACTGTGGAGCATATCTAATGACTAACGGTGATAATATATATCTTGGATTTAATATCAGATTTGCATATTTATATCCATCTTTTCGGCTTACTAAATCAAACCATAACTCGCTGAGAACTTTGAGCCAAAAATTACCAGCCATACTTAATGCAAACCCATTTTCAATTGGTATGTCATTTTGCAATTCAGTCTTTAAAATATATGCTGGTTGTGGTATTTGAAAATTATCAAATCCCCGATCCTCCAAAAAGAAGCCGAGCAAACAAGTAGGACAAACATGATCTCCTGAAAAAAGCATTTGATGAGTATCTGTAAATCTATTTCCAAATGTAAATCTCGTGCTAGTGGATTCACCACAAAATACACAAGCTCTATTACCGGAATCATCACCGACGATGGATTTTTCAAGGTCATCTATCCATAATGAAAGCCCCTTTCTGTTCAACCAGCTAATAAAACTATCGCTGGATTTTATATTTTGGAGATCATTTATAACTTCTTTCAAATTGATCTTAAAATAGGAATCAACATAAATTAAAGCACCGTCCTTAATTCCACCTAAAGCCAATGTTGAAAGTGCATCTCCATATGAAACTTTAATTCCTACAATCTTATTGTTTTCAATACAAACTGTTGTTTCTTCATCATTATACTCGATAAAAAATTCATTTTCAAAGTTCTTTATTACAGGGAGTTTCACGTCTAATCTATCACCTTTAATTTCTAACTTAAATTGGCTTAAATCTAATTCATTTATAAATTTTAAAATATCATCAAATGATTTTAGTTTTGGAATTTCATTATCTATAGGTGTATAAGTATACCTGATCGTTCTAATGTTTAAAATCCCCTCAAATCGGTTTGCATAAGCTTTTGACAAGTATTTGGTTAAATATCTTTGCAAGACAGAAGCTACTGTAAATCTGTATTTACCTGATAACTTTAATGGTATTAGCTTTAAAAAGTTGTTTTGGTAATTGATAATTTCAGGATAGAAAAATAATTTACATTCAACTTGTTCGACCAATCCACTACATTCCACCTTTCTAATGGGATTTTGTGGATTTTTAGAGCACTTTTCGTTGTGGTGTTTTGCGATTACTTCAGCAATATAATTTATGTCAAATTTTATATTATATTTTAAATCATCAAGTATTTCAGAGTATAGTCCTTTCTCTTTAGAAAAGTGCCACCAATTCCAACTATTTTTTGTAGGATACCAGAGCATCAATCCTTTAAAGAAATCATGAATTAAACTTGCAATCGTTATATTACTATCGTTCATTTGCAAACTTGCAGATGCTACAATTAGCATATGATGAGATAAGTCATCAATAAGAGGTAATTTACCTTTCCGAGTAGTCCGTGCTAAGATGCCCTTAATCATCAGATCTTAGATATTGCTTTAAGGATATTTTAAAATTTACCAAAGACTACCACCATATCACTAATGGCCTGAACTCCTCAACGCCCAAAAGATGCTTTACGAGCTTGTAACATTCCAACCTGATAAGTCTTTGATATGATACGTTCCTCTTCAATCGCCTGTGCTTTATCGTGGATTCGAGCTTTTCGTTGAAAGCCTTCAAAAACTTCCTCTTTCCGTTTTCGTTCAAAAGAACGCCCTCTAAATCTCTTTCGAAATCCTCCCGCTTTATCATACCCTTGTTCACGAGGTAAAGTATCGTTCTATCGACTATGAACGGTTTGAATATCTCCGCTATATCTAAGGCCAAGCTGAAACGCCTTTCCGAAGGTTCGTGTAAATAGCTTATCGCGGGATTCAGCTGTGTGTGGTAGAGCTCCGAAAGAACTACAGAATACAGTAGGGAATTCCCGAAGCTTATCATCGCGTTTACTTCGTTTTTAGGTGGTCTTCTACTTCTGAACTCGAATTCGAACCCCTTCAGCGTAGAACCGAAAGCGGAATAGTAGCGCTGTCTCGCCAGAGCTTCGCATCCCATGACCTCCCGGATTCCATCCGCTTTTTCGAGTTCCGCTAAAACGTCCTCGAATCCTACTTTGCCTGAGAGGGCGCGCTCCATGTTCTTTATCGCCCCTTCCACGAAAGATTTCGCGAGGTATAGCCTTTTGTCCTTATCCAAGTAGTGCTCCACCTGTTTGACGATCAAATCCCCAGAAACGAGCGTCTCTCTCGGGTAAAAGCTACCGACGTAGAACCCGTATCTGTTAAAGAAGTGAACGCAGACGCCCTCTTTTGCGAGCAGGGATAGAGCTTTGGACGTAACGCTTAGAGAACCCAAAGCATAGATGGCGTGGATGGAATTTATCGGTATGGGCTTTTTCCCGTTCTCGTTCTCGAAGTAAAGCGTATTCTCCCTTCTGATCAGCCTTCCGTCCGATACTATGTAAAAGTTCTTCCTCTTCATAAAGATTCCTCACGAGAAGCAGAGTTCGTAGTAGGCGCACTTCCTGCACTGACTTCTGTATTCGGGCTCGGGCATATCCCCTCTATTGATCCTCTCTATTTCGGCGAGGATACGATCAATCTCTTTTTCGTATTCTTCGTTCAGATCGAGTTCGACGATCTTCTTCGCCTTTGGGTAGGAGATCTTGGCTTTAGCCCTTATTCCCAGTTTCTTTAGATAGTAGAGGTAGTAGAGTGTCTGAAAGACGTGAGCATTTTCGAGTTTGTCGGATCTCTTCACCTCTCTGATCTCCAAGATCTCTCCCTTCTTTACGACGTCTATGGCTATAGAACCGATACGAACGTCCTTCTCGAACCTTTCAAATACGTCGAAGTGCAACAGCTTTCCCAGCTTAACGAGATCGCTCTCGTGCTCCATCGTAACGTTGTGGCTGAAAAGCCACAATTTTGTCTTACATACGAAATAGTAGTTTACCTGAGTTCCCCTTATATACATCTCTTCGGGGAACATAATTCAATACTACTTTTCTTAAATTAAAGCTTTACCCTCATTCGAATCCCGAGGAAATTGAGCTAAAATGGATTTAAGAGGTTTATAGGGTTTTGATTTCGAAGAGGACGGATTTTATTGGATCTGGCATGATTTGATTTAGTTTTAGTATTGATAAAACTTATATTTTTTGCTTTGAGGTTT
>JALSOD010000277.1 GCA_026986655.1 Caldifarciminota bacterium
GTCTCTTCTCAGCAATGTCAAGGTGGGACATAATCTTGATTCTTGATACAATAGCATCCTTAAGTTTTACCGGGAGTGAAGAAATTTCCTGAAGTACACCATCGATTCTGTATCTAATTCTTAAAACCTTCTCATAGGGCTCGATGTGAATATCTGAAGCATGTTTTTTCACGGCATTGATAATGATGCCGTTCACAAACTTGACCAGCGGAGCCTCCTCGATCATCTCTCCGATTTCCTTTTCCACCCGCTCTTCTTCTCCGGCACCAACAACCTGAACAAGCTCGTTTTCCAGTGTGGACGTCATCAAATCAAAATCGCCACCGTAGTATCTCTCTATTAGTGCATCAACCACAGACGACCTCGTTATGTGAGCTTCAGGGTTTAAACCTGTTAAAAACTTAATATCTTCAAGGTGTGCAAGACTTTTTGGATCATCAATCAAAACACGCAGAATCTTCCCCATTTTGGAGATTGGTATAATGCGGAATTTTTTAACAAAATCAGCAGGTAAAATCTCAAGGACCTTGGGATCTATCGAAGAAACCCTTCCATCAAATTTTTGAATCTTCAGATATTTTGAGATGATGTCAATAAGTTCATCTTCTGTCAAAAGGCCAAGCTCAACAATTGCTTTTTTTATACTACCTGCAGTCTTGGCCTTCTCAAGTATCTTTTGGGTCTCTGTCAAAGGCACTTTTCCCAACTTTACAAGCAGATTTAAAAGTGTTCCGTCGTTCACATCTATCCTCCAAACTTAATTTTAAAATTTTCTTATATTTTAAGCAACCAAATCTGGAAAATATATTATGCTGTGATTTATACTACTTTACAATGAAAAAATCACTTGAGGAAATTTTTGGAGAAAGATTTAAAACGTCGCCTGTGGAATTAATCGTCTACGAGAGAGACGCCGGAATCGACGCCGGGAAACCAGATGGTGTAGTCTATCCCGAAAATGAAGACGAGGTTAAAAAACTTGTAAAAGTAGCAGTAGACGAAAACTTAAAACTCGTTGCAAGAACTTCAGGGACGAGTCTATCCGGCGGACCGGTTCCAGCTCATGGTGGCATTGTTGTGAAATTCAGTCGGATGAAAGAGATACTTTCCACAGACTTTTTTGAAAGAAAGACTATCGTTCAACCAGGAGTGATTAATCTCGAGCTCAACGAGTATCTAAACGATAACGGATACTTCTTTCCACCTGATCCTGCAAGCCAGAGAGCATCTGCAATTGGTGGTAATGTCGCCGAAAATGCCGGTGGCCCCCTATGCTTTAAATACGGAGTCACAAGCCATTATGTACTTGGCATGAATGTTGTACTTCCAGACGGCGAAATTTACAAGTTGGGCGGACACGCTCCCGATTTTCCTGGATACGACCTCCTTGGCTTCTTTATTGGGTCAGAGGGAACCCTCGGAATTTTCACAGAATTCATTTTGAAATTTAACAAGCAGCAACCCTCAAGGGGGACTCTCCTTGCTGTGTTTGATGACCTCGGTGATGCGGCCCGCGGGGTTTCTTTGATCATAGCACGTGGATTAAAACCCGCTACCCTCGAGCTCATGGACAGAAATATGATTAAAATCGTTGAAGACTATGTACAGATAGGCCTACCAACCGATGCTGATGCAATCCTTATCATCGATGTGGAAGGATATGAAACAAGTATAAAACCACAGGCTGACAGGTTGATTCAGACACTCAAAGAAGCAGGGGCACGGGACCTTAAATTTGCAGTCGATCCGGAAGAAAGGGCCGCTATATGGTTTGCAAGAAAAAGTGCAGCAGGTGCCATCTCAAGGCTCAAACCTTTTCACTATATTGTTGACGTAGTCGTTCCGAGAAGCAAATTGCCGGTTCTCATTAAAAAGGCGCGTGAAATTGTGGAATCATACGGACTTACGTCTGGAACCCTTGCACATGCAGGTGATGGAAATCTCCACCCTGAGATACTCCTCGACCTCGATGAAGAACAAATTAAAAAAGCTATCGAGGCGGCAAAAAAGATAGCAACTCTCTGTGTCAATGAAGACGGGACGATTACAGGCGAGCATGGAGTTGGTCTTGAAAAAAAAGAATACATGAACATCATGTTCACAAACGACGAGCTCCTGACGATGAAATCCCTAAAAGACACTATCGATCCCCAGAATATCATGAATCCCGGAAAAATTTTCCCGGATGTATTAAATGGAAGGACGAGAAATTTCCCGGACTATGTAGAGAAAATTTCAAGTACACTGAAGAATTCTGGGCAAATTCAGCCAGTTGGTAATTCAACACGCATAAAGTCTTTCATTAAAAATACACTCAAGGTTGACGGGGGAATAGTTGAATTTCTCCCTGAAGACCTTATGTTGGTTGTAAAAGCTGGTACTCGAATCGATGAAATCAAAAAATTTGTTGAGGAAAACCACCTCTATTTTCCCCACAGCGGACCAACTCAATTTTCCACAATTGGGGGAAGCATTGGATTTAATCAAAACAGCCCTGAGGCATTGAAGTACGGAGCTTTGAAGAACCGCGTTCTCGGTATGACAATAGTTAAAGGAGACGGGACACCTCTAAAATTTGGAGCTAAAGTCATCAAAAACGTTGCAGGATACGATGTACCAAAACTCTTCTTTGGTTCATTGGGAACTCTCGGAGTAATTGCAGACGTAATCATGAAACTTGAACCCAGACCACAAATTGTGAAGCACTTTGAATTTAAATCACCGAACCTGGATGAATTTAGAGAAGTGCTGGAAAATATTCACAGGAATTCTCTTCTACTCTCAGCAATGGTTCTTTCAAAAGACGGTAACGAGTATCGCTTGAATCTTACCATTGATGGACATGAAAACGATTTTATGGAGGAGATGCAAATCCTGCCTGGAGACCTCGTTGAAGTTAAAATAGATCCTGTGGAAATATGGAAAAAAGGAGTATTTGCGAGGTATAAAATCGGTCTTGCATGGAGAGCAATTTTCATAAATATTGGGACATTCCTTGCCATACCGGGTACCATCATCGATTGGGGAAACCAGGCAATTTATACTTCAGAAATTTCGGAGAGGACAAAGCAAATTGTTGAATACGGTGATGGTTTCATCCTTTCTATTGAGGAAAATCTGTTTTATCCCGAAAGGAAGTATTTGAAACTTATGAAAAAAATCAAGTCAACACTGGATCCCGAGGGCAAATTCCCTGAGTATCCATTATGAAAATCCCTGTAATTTTCGGTCCAACAGCTTCAGGTAAAACCAGACTTGCAAATCTCCTGCTGGAAAAATTTGAAAATCTCCACTTTTTAGTAGCTGACTCACGAAAGATTTACCGTTACATGGACATTGGTACAAACAAACCACCTGAAAATCTGAGAAGACATTTCTCCATGATCGACATCAGAGATCCGGACGATCATTTTAGCGCAGCAGATTTTGCAAAAATAGCGGAGGAAGAAATAGAGAAGATCCGATTGCAGGGAAAAGTTCCTATCGTCATTGGAGGTACAGTTCTCTATTTCAAGGCCCTTTTTGAAGGTCTATTCGAATCGCCTCCAATAGACAGAAGAATCAGGGAGAACCTGCGCAAGCGTTTAAAGTCAGAAGGGATCAGAAAACTCTTTGAAGAGCTGAAAGGAATTGATCCAGAAGCCGCCCAAAGGATACATCCGAACGACTGGTTTCGTATTCTGAGGGCACTGGAGGTATACTATCAGACCGGGAAAACCATCACCCACTGGCAAAAGGAGAAAACCTTTAAAAAATCTGAGTTTGAACCAGTGTACTTTGGCCTTTTTAGAACGAGGGAAAATCTTTATCAGCGGATAAACAAAAGATTTGATAAGATGATGGAGATGGGTTTTTTGGATGAGGTTAAAAGACTCTTAGCTATGGGGTACAGTCCGGATTTACCCTCACTTAACACAATTGGTTACAAAGAGCTGATTCAGTACATCATGAGTGAGATTTCCCTTGAAAGAGCCGTCCTGATCTCAAAAAGAAGAACACGCATACTCGCAAGAAGGCAGATTTACTTCTCAAGAAGTCTGAAACCTCCGGTTAAATGGATTTCGGTTGAAGAAGGATACGGGGACATCCTAAATCAACTAATACCATGGATCGTTTGATCGAAGAATACCTTACTTTTCTTTTACTGGAGAAAGGTCTATCAAAAAATTCTATTAGTTCCTATCAAAATGACCTTGAAAAATTCAAATCATTTCTGAAAAAGCATCACAAGGATATTGAAGATGTTCAGCTGAGCGATCTGAATGATTTTCTCATAGAACTTGAATCCAGGGGTTACAGTCCATCGACAAGGTCAAGAATAGTTTCAGCTGTACGAGGTTTCTTTCTTTACTTAACCACAGAAAAGGGCCTTGCGTCGAATCCAGCAGAATTACTTGAACTCCCCAGGAAAGAAAAAAAATTGCCCGAGGTATTGACTGAGAAGGAGGTTGAAACTCTCCTTTCGATGCCAGACACAACACAACTCAAGGGAATGAGAGACAGAGCTCTACTTGAAATTTTGTATGCAACCGGGATGAGGGTTTCAGAAGTTTCTAATCTAAAACTCAGAGACCTCGATCTCGATCAGAGGTTCATTAAGGTTCTGGGTAAGGGATCAAAGGAAAGATTTGTACCATTCGGGGAAATAGCTAAAGAATGGCTTTTAAAATATTTAACTGAGGTGAGACCTCGAATTGATAAAAGAAAGAGTGATCAGGTTTTTTTGAATATGAGGGATGGTAGGCCACTATCCCGGGTGAGCATCTGGAAAATTATCAAGTCTTACGGTATACTTGCTGGCATCCCGTCCGAAAAGCTATATCCCCATATTTTAAGACATTCCTTTGCTACCCATCTGCTTAGAAATGGCTGTGACCTAAGAACTCTCCAACTAATGCTTGGTCATGCCTCAATAGCCACTACTCAGGTTTACACCCATTTGGATATAGGATATTTAAGAAAGGTGCACAAAAAATACCATCCCCGTGGATGATCATGATTTAAAGCACTATATGAACCAATGATAGGATCTTATTGACAGTTGTCGTTCCCAGAACCCCATGATGAAGAAAAGCGTGAGAGGAAATGTTTTCGCAAGCATTTTTTCAACCCTATTCGAATTCACTTTGACAAAGGGGATTCACCGGGATTTTCCAGAGTCCCCCTTGGTGGAGAGGTAAATAGTGGGATTGTTTTTCATGCGGTAGGCATCCCCCCTTTAGTTTCCCCTTCTTGCGGAGGGGGATTTTTGAATCTGCTGGAATAATCCTGACACATGTCCACAATCTTTAAAGTTTATAAAAAATTTTGCATTAACTATAAATTCATTTCTGCAGAGAGGGATTTTGGGAACATTTTATATGGAATTAAACGGTTAACTATAGCTTTTTCAAGCAATTCCCTAACCCTGCCCCTCTAATCAAAGTTGGGATGGAAAAAATCTAAGAATTCCCTTTTATCAAAAGGGTTAAACGGGGGGATTTTTATTAAAAAAATAAATTTCACTGGTAATTGTCAGGATTCCGTAAATCCCCACCCAGATACCACCCCCTCCCGACTTTTCGGGTTGCCCTGGGGATTTTTGTGCCCCCTTACCTCCGAGAGGTAGATTAAACTAATGATAACATCAAATTCGAATTAATTCAAATTTTTTAAAAAATTCGAATTCCATTAAATTGAGAACTTTTAGACCATAAAAAGGTAGGGTTTCCATTTCTCGTCCGGAATCCTTTCCCCATTGAGGATAAAGAGAAAATAATGAGGCTTTCTGGGTTTTCTAAGAAGTTTCATACCTGCCTCTTCTGGTGTTCTATCTCCTTTCTTATTGTTGCACCTAAAACACGCACAGACAAGATTCTCCCATGTATCCTTCCCACCATACTTCTTGGGGATGACGTGATCAACTGTCATGGGGCCCTCTTTTGTACCACAGTATTGACAGGTATAGTTGTCCCTTTTGAGGATGTTTTTCTTTGTTAAGGGAATTTCTCTCCTTCTGACTCTGACAAAGTATTTCAATTTAATAACACTTGGGCGGGGTATTGCGAGCCTCTCGGCTCGCAATACCCCGCCATCATACCTGTGAATTATCTCCGCTTTCCCAAGGTATACAAGCGTTACTGCCCTCTTTACTGTGCTTACATTTAATGGTTCATAGTTCCCATTTAAAACAAGAACCCTACCTCTTACGGACATTATCCAATACCAACATACTTTCTATACGCAAATTTCCTCAGCTTCTCAGCCCTTAGAAGCTGTTTTTTTGCATAATCTTTCCACTTTCCAGCACCTTCAATTTCCAGTACTTTCTTGAAGTATTTTATTGCCTGGTCATAATTATCCATCGCATCCTTGTAGTATTCCCTGATCTTCTCTTTTTTAGCCTTTTTGTAAAGCTGACGGCCACTATAAATGTACGTATCTGCAAGAAGAGCGTACGCGGCTGCCTTCAATACTGGATCAGGGATCTCAAGAGAGATGGCCTTGAGAAGTATTTTCCTCGCCTCCATCTGGTCATGTTTTTTGTCAAGTACAACAGCCACCTTTTTCAAATATGGATATGGACTGTTGGGAGCCAGTTCGATCGCCTTGTCATAGGCTGCGATGGCTCCATCAACGTCACCTTTCAAGAGGAGAAGGTCTCCTTTTTTCATATAAAGGGTATAGTCATCAGGTTTATTCTGAATTAGCTTATCATAGTATTGAATAGCTTTGTCAACATACTCCGCTCGTTTCTGCGGGTCCTGTGTCTTCTTCGCAAGCATCTCATAGCCCTTTGCAAGATAGGTGATAAGCTCCATGTCATTTGGTGTCTTTGGCAAAACCTTCTCAATGTATGGAACCGCCTCATCGTATCGACCCTGTTCAGCCAGGAATTTTCCATAAGACTTGTTGAGACCAGGATTGTTCGGGTCTTTTGCAAGGGCCTCTTTGTAAAGCTTCTCAGCTTCATCTTTTCTACCGGCCCTGTCAAGCAATTTTGCAAGTCCATATCTTGCATCATTATTGTTGGGGTCAACCTCGAGGGCCTTTCTGTAGAAGTAAATTCCAGAATCAACGTCATTTTTATAAATTCCATACATAAATCCAAGGCCCTGCCATCCCCTCGAGTCCTGGGGATTTATCTTTGCTATTTTTCTATAAACTGTTGCTGCAGAATCA
>JALSOD010000278.1 GCA_026986655.1 Caldifarciminota bacterium
CCACGTACTTATATCTCCCTAGGTACTTATCAATAAATTCCACTTGATTGGGTCGTGCTTCTTGTACTCCAAAGATATCTGGATTTATTCCCTGAATTTGATCTACAAATATTTCTTTTCGCTTTGGCCATGCATTCATCCCATCAGACGCCAAATCTACTCTCACATTATAAGAGACCAGTTTGTGCGTGTTGGAGATAACTGGACTCGGAAGATTTAACAAACCAGCCATTTTTCTAGCATACCGAATGCCCATTGTCCTCTGTCCTTCTGCATTAAAATGCACTTGATCCCCCTTGTCGTCCAAGTCATCTGTACGAATAATGGAAATCAGACGATCCGATTGAGCCATCTGATGAATCATCTGATTAAACTCAATCCACAATGGGCGATAAGTCTGAAACTTGCCAATTTCACCAACGACTACAGGAAGATTTGGGGTAGCCGTTTCCATCCGTAATCGCTTCAAGAATAAATGAAACTTCCTATTGTATTTAGCAATAGAACCTTTCTTTGCGTCCGACTCCCCTTGATGCCAAATCATCCCTTTAAAGACACCATATTTTTCTGTAGCCCGAATTTTTGACTTTAAATTGCTCCAAAGATGCTGATTACGATACAGTTCATCGGTTAGCCATTGGGACATAGAAGAGCCCCCCATTGCACTAGGAATAATGGCAATCGTCACATCGTCTGGCACACTCGTCAACAAGGTTCGGGCAAAGCTCATACCACAATCTAACCCACGATTTTTATTCGTATGAAAATGAATAGGCTCTTTTGCATATATCCATTCTCCATCCTTATTCATGGTTAAAATTCGTGGATTTGTCAAAGTATCTTCCGCCTCTATTATTCCACGACCTGCCATATTAGACTGTCCAGCCATCAAGAAAATCCATAATTTATCCTTTGGTGGCAATGTCAGCACTTTCTCTTCAACCTTGGGGCAATAGTAATATTTATCGGCAACAAAATATCTAACATAGTCCACTTCTAGCGTTTGTGGAAACACAGACGTCTCATCTGGATACCCCAAATAATTTCCACCGACAGCCAAATTAATCAACATATAAAAAGGTTTCAAAAATGGGTTATCGGTTACATCTAAACTATCCAAATCAGCATACCTTCTTTCCGTATATAATTCATCATCCACAAGAAACTGAATGGATTCTTTTGACCAGTTGATAGAATATACATGAAAGTTATCGCTATAATTCCCATAAACCAACTCCTCTTTTCCTCCTTTATGATAAGTCTGACCATCAGTCCCTTTATAAAAGACAGTTCCCCTAATTCTCCACGGCATTTGCCCACGTTCTTCCATCATATCAATCTCACCACAATAAGGCCAACCCTCGGTTTCTCTATTATCCCCTAACAACCATAATGCGGGCCAAAGCCCTTGAGTTTCAGGAAGTTTTGCCCGAATATCAATACGCCCAAATTTAAAATTCTTCTTCCCTCTAGTCACCAGCCTAGAAGAAGACCAATACCCTATGTGCTCCTTATCGGGCTTTGCCGTAATGATTAACTT
>JALSOD010000279.1 GCA_026986655.1 Caldifarciminota bacterium
TTCATCACAAATCACCTGTAAAACGTATAGGAGTGAACATGAAACACGAAATTTTTGAGAGTAACTTCTTAAACAACTCTACTGGTTTACCAGAAATCAAACTGCATTTTCTGCCTCAATTGCCGGACTACGAACATTATTCAGTAACCATCCTTCCATATTACTGGCATGAGAAGTATGTTGACGGCACTCGTCTGGGGATCAGATTACAGGCTGGCAATCCCATAATTATGCAAAGCTATGGTGCTCTAAGCCTGTACTATTCAACGTGGAGCAAAAAGGCCAGTTATCATCTTCAACTCACCAATCGTGTTCATCCATCTTTTGCCAATTTTACAGATGTTTCTATGGAATTCATGGATGAGGATGGATTAGAAAAGCAAAGTATTTCATTCTTTAATTATTGGCAAAAGCCTGAAGATGATTTCTTTCACAGGAGTTTAACGTTAGCCCTGTCTCATTTAAATCTGTACAACCCGAACTACTACAATCCAGTTATGTTTGAACCTGCAAAATACTGGTCAGTCAGGTTACGTCTCGGATTTTCTAAAACCACAATGCTAAATGACATAAATCTAATCCTTAGAATGAAAGTGGGCCTTGAAGAAAACTCCCGATTCATCAAGCTGGAAAATCAAAATCAACTCAGGCACTACATCGGAGTAAATGATTACATTCAATTAAACACTTATGCTGGCGGTGTTATCGGAAATACAATTCCGAGACAGGAGTTAATTTTTGCATTTGGTAGCACTGATCCTGAGCACAGGAGATTTTACCCATCAAGAAGGGGGATACTTCCTCCCGGCAGGCACTGGTCTGTAGGAGATGGGATGAATCTTTTTGGATACACGAATTTATCGACAACTCCACCAGGTAAATTTGGAACTTCAATTTCAACTACTTTGAAAGTCTGGCATTTACCGTCCCTCTATTACGCGATTGGAGTACTCACAAACGAACTGAAAGATTTTAGCAATGAGCAACTTCTACAGGAGGGTGGCATTAAATTTGGTATTTCAGGAAAGTTGTTAAAAGCTATGCTGGTTCTCCCGATATACGTCAGTCACCCACCAGTGGGCGAAAATAAAGTTGCCTTCAGGTGGAGCATTCTTTTCAATCTCCAATGGTCACGGTAATGGAGTTAAATTCAGGTGCTAAATCCTGCGTCTAAAATAAACACTCGTATATTATCTAAAACTCCGACAAGACCTCTCTTAACGTTTCTACAACAATATCAATTTGCTCGTATTTGACAATCAAAGGAGGCAAAAATCTTAGAGTATAGTCTCCTGACAAACCGATTAAAATCTTCTTTTCAAACATCTTCTGGGCAACATCTCGGATAATTTTCTCTTTCAACTCAACACCCACCATTAACCCTTTTCCTCTAATCTCTTTTACTATATCGAGTCTCCCCACATTTTGCCTTAATGTTTCTCTGAAATAATTCCCCTTTTCTTCAACGTTTTTGAGAAATTTTTCATTTGAAATTATGTCGAGCACTTTGAGAGCGACCTTTGTAATCAGAGGATTACCGCCAAATGTTGAGCCATGAGCTCCAAAATCCATCACAGATGCAACTTTTTGGGAGAAAATGGTTGCCCCCATGGGTAATCCACCACCCAAAGCCTTTGCAGTCGTTACAATGTCAGGTTTTATACCAAAGTGGAGATAACTGAATATCCTTCCAGTTCTGCCAATGCCTGTTTGAATTTCATCAATAATGAGGAGTATATCCCTCTCCTGGGTAATTTCGCGCACACCCTTCACGAAATCGTCATCGAGCACAGTCATTCCTCCCTCGCCCTGAATGGTCTCCAATATGACTGCTGCTGTTTCATCGGTAAGTGCAAATTCAAAGGTTTTAAGATCATTGGGAGGAACAAATGAAACTCCATTTATCAGAGGTTTATATCCCCTTTTATATTTTTGCTTTCCGGTGACAGAGAGTGCCCCCATTGTCCGTCCGTGGAAAGCATGCTCCAGTGCAACGAATTCAAATCTACCTTTCTGCATCCCGTATCTTCTTGCCGCTTTCAGTGCAAGCTCATTGGCCTCTGAACCACTATTCACGAAAAAAACCTTATCAAGCCCACTGAGTTCGACAAGTTTTTTTGCAAGAAGTGCCTGTGAAGGCGTATAGTACAGATTTGAAATGTGGAGAAGCTCATCAGCCCCCTCTTTTATGGCTTTCACAACCTCAGGATGTCTCTGTCCGAGTGCATTTACACCTATTCCTGCGAGAAAATCAAGGTATTTATCGCCCTCTTCGTCGTAAAGATACACCCCCTCACCTCTGACAAACACGGCTGGAAATCTCTTATAGACCTGCAGATGATACTTTTGATCAATCTCTATGATGTTCATTACCAAACCTCCATAAATTCAGGTAGTGTAATGGGCATTTATTTTCACATATTCTTCTGTCAGATCGGCTCCATAGAAAATAGAGTGTGCCGAGCCAGTGTTGAGTACAAGTTTTATTCTCACAAAATCTCTTTGAAATACCTTTGAGGGGTTAAATCTAACAGGAGCACCATTTTTAAAGACAGGTTCATCATCAATATAAAGTTCAACTTTTTCTGGGTCAAGGGATGAATCAATGGAGCCCGCGGCGGCCAGAATTCTGCCAAAGTTCGGGTCTTTACCATAAATGGCTGTTTTAACGAGATTGGAATTTGCTACTCTTCGAGCAATCTTCAGGGCTTCATCAGAATCGGTTGCACGCTCAACCTCCACGGAAAAAACGGTTCTTACTCCCTCTCCATCTTTCAATATCTGCATGGCAAGAGAATGTGTAACTTTCATTAAACTGGTTAAAAAAACCTCAAAAAGCTGGCCATCTTTAATCTCACGGTTCCCGGCTTTTCCGTTTGCAAAAATAAAAACACTATCATTTGTGCTCTGACATCCATCTACAGATATTCTGTTAAACGATGCATCCACAGCCCTCTGTAAAGCGTCCCTGAGGGCTTCAATATTTATAACAGCATCTGTCAGTATAAATGCAAGCATTGTAGCCATATTCGGCTCGATCATCCCGGCACCCTTTGCGATACCAAGGATATTTACTTCAATCCCGTCCACCGTGAAAACTGCATTTTCCATCTTAATTTTTGTGTCAGTAGTGAGAATGGCTTCTGCAAAGTCTTCAAATCCGTCAGGTCTGACCTTTTTATAAGCCATTTCAATACCTCTCGTTATCTTTCCCATAGGGAGTGGGACTCCTATAACACCTGTTGATGCAACAAGTACCTTATCGGGTGTAAATCCACCAAGATTAGCAAGCTTTTCCGTCATAATTTCCGCATCCCTGATTCCCTGCTCACCAGTGGCTGCATTTGCATTTCCGCTATTCACAACTATTCCCCACGCTTCGCCCTTCGTTACTCGTTTCTTTGACACAATAACCGGAGCTGCCTGAAATTTGTTTTTCGTGAAAACTGCAGCAACCTTTGCCGGTGATTCAGACAGCATGATTCCCAGGTCTTTTTTACCCTCTTTCAGGCCACAATTGACACCGGATGCCATAAATCCCCTGAGCATTACAAGTTCCTCCTTTAAACATCAACTTTTGAGAATTTCTCGAGCCTTTTCAATCTGTTTTCTGACAAATTCGGGATTCGTTGAGCCGTACGTTTTCTTATTTTTTATAGATTTTTCAAAATCGCAAACCTCATAAACAGCCTCATCAAATACATCTGAAAACTTCCTTAATTCCTCGATCGAGAGTTCGCGGAGTTCCTTACCCTCTTTCTGTGCGGTGAAAACAATTTCTCCCACAATACCGTGTGCTTCTCTGAACGGGATACCTTTTCCAACAAGATAATCCACGAGGTCTGTGGCAAGCATAAACGAGTCCATTTTTTCCCGGATTTTCTCTGGAACAGGATGAATACCTTTGAGACATTTATTAAACGCCACAAGAATTTCTTCAATCTCAGAAACTGCTCTGAAAATGGGAAATTTATCCTCTTGCAGGTCTTTATTGTAGGTCATGGGTAAACCCTTTACAGTAACAATAAGCGAATTCAGGTAAGAGACGAATCTTCCTGTTTTCCCCCTGATGAGCTCGAAAAAATCAGGATTCTTCTTTTGTGGCATCAAACTACTCGAAGTGGAAATGTGATCTTCGAGTTCAAGAAATCCAAATTCTCTTGAGGAATAGATGATAAAATCTTCGGCATACCTGGATAAGTCCAGGGCAATCATAGAGATGGCGAATAATGCGTCAATAAGAAAACTCCTGTCGGCCACTGTATCCATAGAATTTTCCGTTGGTTCCCTGAATCCGAGCTCCTTTGCGAGAAAATCCCTATCCAATGGTACTGATGTTCCAGCCAGGGCACCACTACCAAGTGGAAGAGTTGTGAGTCTTTTTAACGCCATCAAAAGTCTCTCTTTATCTCTTTCGAGTGCCCAGAAAAGGGACATGATGTAATGTGAGAATAAAACTGGCTGCGCCTGCTGGAGATGGGTGTAACCGGGGAATATCACATCAAAATTTTCCTCTGCAACCTTGATTACCGTACCTTGAAGCTCCTTTAAAAGCTCGATTAAGCCGATCAATCTATGCCTGAGCCAGATTTTCTCATCCGTTACAACCTGCTCATTTCTACTTCGTCCGGTATGAAGTTTTTTTCCCACATCTCCGATTTCATCAATCAGCAAAGATTCCACGAGAGTGTGCACATCTTCATACTGTCTTGCATCTATACCGTTTTTCACCTTTTCAACGACTTTATCGAGTCCATCGAGGATAATTTTAAGCTCATTTTCACTTAAAATACCTGCTTTATGCAAAGCCTTCGCATAGGCACGCGATGCCTCTATTTCAGCACCAAAAAGGAAGAAATCCTCTGTTATCGATGCGTTAAACTTCTCAAGGAACGGATCTTCCTTCCGATCTTTGAATCTTTTTTCCCACAATTTCATCTTTCCATCACTCCAAGTCCCGGCAGGTCGTTAAGTTCCAACCTCCCGTTACGGGTTTCAACTCCCCTGAAGGGATTATCCTCAAGTAAGAGATTCCCATCAAGGTCAACATAGTCAAAAAGCGTTGCAATCTGCGCGGCGGCTGTAATTGCAATAGACGTCTCAACCATACAGCCGAGCATCAACTTCATGCCCAGTGCCCGCGCCGCATGCACAATTTTGAGAGCCTCATAGATTCCACCTGTCTTGGCGAGCTTAATATTAACACCATCAACAGCATCACTCAGTCTCTTCAGGTCGTGCAGTTTGTGGAAGCTCTCATCTGCAATTACTGGAATGGGGACATTTTCTTTGACATAGGTAAGACCGTTGATGTCCCATCGAGGAACAGGCTGCTCGATAAATTCAATATTGTCAAACTTATCAAGAATCTGATTAACCTTTCTTACCGCCTCCTTTGGCTCCCATGCTTCGTTAGCATCAAGTCTCAGAGGTTTATCTGTAACTTCCCGAATGGCACCAATGACCTCCATTTCCTTACCGGTTCCCACTTTGATCTTGAAAACTTTGAAATCTTGATGGAGTTCTACATCCCTCTGCATAACTTCCAGATCGTCAATCCCGATCGTGTAAGACGTCTGGACAGGCCTGGGAGATAAACCTAAAAATCTGTAAACAGGTATGCCAAGCACCTTCCCAATATTATCATAAATGGCCATATCAACGGCCATTTTGACGCCATTAAAATGGGGCGAGATAGATTCGAGCTCATTGTGAATTTCCTCCAGCTCAAAAGGACCATGCTTATCAAGAACAGGTTTTATTTTTTCTTCAAGAAATTGGAGGTTACCCTGAAGAGTTTCTCCGTAGGTTGTATAGGCAGCTCCTTCACCTATACCACTATCAACTTGTACAATTATGATATCCTTTTCTACAGTAGCCCCACGTGAAATACGGAAGGGCTTGCCCGTCTTGATTCTGAGCGTTTTAAAGTGTAAATTCATAGTTTAAAATTTAACACGCCCAAAGGAAAATAACAACAAGGAGGAAAAAATGGGTCTTAAATCTGACAGATGGATCAAGGAGATGGTTGAGAAACACCGTATGATCGAGCCTTTCGAATTTAACCTTGTAAGAAAAGGTGTTATCTCATACGGCATTTCATCCTACGGGTACGATATCCGTGTAGCAGATGAGTTTCTCATCTTTACAGATGTTTATTCAACAATCGTTGATCCCAAAAATTTTGATGACAGGTCTTTTGTAAAGGTTAAAGGTAAGGAATGCATAATTCCCCCGAATTCATTCTGTCTTGCAAGAACAGTCGAGTATTTCAGAATTCCGCGCGGTGTAATGGGGATCTGCCTTGGAAAATCTACATATGCCAGGTGCGGAATAGTTGTAAATATAACCCCCCTGGAACCTGAATGGGAGGGTCATCTAACGATTGAAATAAGTAATACAACCCCTCTTCCGGCAAAAATATATGCCAATGAGGGGATTGCACAGGTTATTTTCCTTGAAGCCGATGAGATGTGTGAAGTATCATATAAGGATAGGAAAGGAAAATATCAGGGACAGAGGGGGGTTACCCCTCCAAAAGTAGAAAAAGAGGTGAGATGAATGGCAACAGATAAAGAGAAAGCACTTGAGATGACCATAAAGCAGATCGAGAAGCAGTTCGGTAAGGGCGCCATTATGAAGCTGGGTGACAGTGTAAAAATTGAAACTCCTGTCATTCCAACTGGCTCTATCGCCCTTGATGCTGCTCTCGGGGTGGGTGGTTATCCCAGAGGGAGAATAATAGAGATTTATGGCCCCGAAGCATCGGGAAAAACCACCCTGGCATTACACGCAATTGCAGAAGTTCAGAAAGAGGGTGGAATCGCTGCATTCATAGATGCTGAACACGCTCTTGACCCAAGATATGCGAAGAATCTCGGTGTGAAACTTGAAGATCTCTATATTTCTCAGCCAGACACCGGTGAGCAGGCTCTTGACATTGCAGAAACACTTGTCAGAAGTGGTGCAATTGACCTTATTGTCGTTGACTCTGTAGCAGCCCTCGTACCCCGCGCTGAGATTGAAGGTGAAATGTCGGATTCCCAGGTAGGTCTCCAGGCACGACTTATGGCAAAGGCTATGAGAAAACTTTCAGGGGTAC
>JALSOD010000280.1 GCA_026986655.1 Caldifarciminota bacterium
ATATACCGTATCCTGTCCTTCATTTAGCACAATAAATGGTGTCCCAAGATAGTATTCAAGTGCGCCCGAAGGAATCGTCACCGCTGCAAGATCAAATGGTGTGTTCCAGAGTGCGTCCGTTTGCCATGCACTACCCGCATGAAAAATAATATATCTGTCCCAAACCCCTTCAAGGTTATCTTTAATTCCGTTGTTATCAAGGTCATTAAAGTGTATAGTAGAATCCTGAATATCAGCCGCAATAAATGCATCTCTTAGAAAAGTTACCAGGCCAGTGCTCATGTTAGTCGTGTCACCATAGTATCTCATTGGATGAGGCAACTTTATTGGCGGAAATCCGCTGTCAGGCTTAACAACCCATTCAATCCTCACTTTACCAAATGTTGCAATGTAGTAATAATCTGCCAATGCCTCCATCTGTCGATTAAAATAGACCCAGTCGTGTGGAGGGTCGTAGTAAGGATTGTATATAGTATCACCATCGCAGACCTCGAGTACCCGGGGCTTACCGTTTCCCTCCATATTAAATGTTCCATCCCCGGTAGTTAATGGATCATCAGGCACTTCTTTTTGAAATTCCACTCGCAGGGCGAGAATCCGGATCGTAACCGTGCCAGTATCTTTTATACCTCCTTTAATGCTGTGTAAATTTGCAAGAGCGGGATAATTTTCAATTCCGTACATCTGCCAGAATCTTCTCATTTCAGCCCTAACCCGTGCATTTCGCTGAATAAACTTTTGATTCTGGAGCACAACATCATTTGAGATAATTCTACCACGGGAAAATTCGACAAATTGGGCGTTAAGTGTAGTAATGACAAATAAGAGAAAAATTCTTTTCATGGGAATCCTCCAATAAAATTTGGCAAATTATAACCCTACTTGAGAGAAATTCCAATCAAATTTCAATAATATGACATTCAGTATTGTTTAACATAAGATCGAAAAAGTTTTCTCGCGTTACTTCAACTCTATCGAAAAGATGCCTGAAGGTAACAATCAAAAGCCTGTGAGTTGTTACGAGAATTCTGGAATCTTGAGGATACATTTCCCTTAAATAATCAACAAAATTGAGAACTCTTTTTTCCGCATCTTCTAAACTCTCTCCAAGGGGTGGGCGCATGTGATAAGGGTCCCTGTCCCAGATTTTCCAGAGTTCATAGTATTTTTCCTTAATCTCAGGAATGTGCTGAAGGTTCCAGATTCCCCTTTTTACCTCTCTCAGTCTCGGATCTCTTTTGATTTCTGGCATTTTTAGATATTCATTAACAATAAGTGCAGTTTGATAGGCTCTCAATAGATCAGATGAGTAAAAGTGATCAAATCCAATACCTTTCTCTTTTAGTCTCCTGCCCAATTCGTGTGCCTGAATGCGCCCCTTTTTATTCAAGGGGGTATGTACCCAGCCCTGGACTATTAGTGCACGATTACAATCGGTTTCTCCGTGTCTTACAAGAAATAACTTCATTTGACTTCACTCCGTTCAAATTATATACTTTCAATCCCATGAGTGACCTCAAAAAAGGAATAGAATT
>JALSOD010000281.1 GCA_026986655.1 Caldifarciminota bacterium
CTTGTATGTTGCTTAAATAAGATAAATGAAAAATCTCAACGAGAGTTCTTGAAAAACTTTTTCATGCTTTTGCATTTCAAGGGTATTGAAATCTTTCCTTGGTAACCTCAAAAATTCAGAATTTAGCTTTAATTTTTGCATAAGGAGTTGTTGGAACCCAGATTATTCAGTTCCTCATTTTTTCTAATACCCACTTTTTTGTAATGCTGATTAGCTTTTCCATAGTTTTAGCGGCCCATTTTGCATCCTCTTCGGTCCAATTTTCAATTTTACGGACCATTCTAACGGATTTTTTCTTTTCCCCCGCTAATACCGGAGAAATACCTGTACTTTTCTCAATTTCCTTATAGAATTTTTTGTAAAATTCATTCGCCAGAGCCTGGTTTTTATTGTAGTCAGGAAACTCAAAATGGATTGCAGCGCTTATTTTATCTTTAAAATACCGCCATTCATAATGCAATGGATAATAACCCTTATACAGACAAATTTGTAAATAATCGTACTTTTTTCTAACGGTGTACTCCATTGGAAGGACACCTTTATTAAAAAATCTAAGAATTTCGTCATGGCGACCCGGATATTTTTCTTTTCCAACATGTTTTGTAGATTGAGAATCTCCGCTAATCTCTATAAAATTAGAGAGGGATTCATTTGTATGTTTTAACTTTATTGGTTGTATTACACCAGAGGGGATGCCTATAAGTGGAGAAATAAAATGTATATGGTCGCACAGATCTTTGTTTATTCTATGAAATGTTTTAAAAACGATAATGTATGAATTAAATGGTAAAATGCTGCAAATTTCATCAAGTTCCTCAACTTTTTCGTCTATGATTATTACTGTAGTGGGTTCTTCCTCGATTATCTCAGAAATGAATTTGTATTTTTCGCTTCTGATATTTTCCAATTCAAAAAGGACATTTTTCCTGGGATCTTGGTCTATCTCTCTGTGAAATATCCTGGCAAGTCTGGTTTTAGTGGAAGGGTTTTTTATAGCATTATAAAACTTAGTTACTTGAGGAACTATATGTTGATAGAGGGAGTGTTTACTAAGTTCTACTTCAACTATAAACCACTTCTTTTGTTTTATTGATAATACAAAAGCATCTGGCACTGCGCCTATTCCTGAGGGCGTTGTTATCACATATTTGGAGAGAAGTATGGCATCTTCTCCGAAAATTTCTTTATGATGCTCGAAAACCATGTTTTCAAGTTCATTTTCATTTTTATAGACATAGGGGAAATATTTAACACCATCTTTTAACAATATTTCCATTTTATTCTCCACCTCCCTTTAATCTCTTAAGCACCAACTTACAGGTGTCGAATATAGTCTCTTCCGGACTAATGAGATTTACCATAAGGAAATTCAGGTAGTGCGGAGGTAGGTATCTGACAGAGGGCGATGTATAAGTCATAACGGCTTTCCTCTTTTTATTGCATCGTTAAGTTTGCCCATCATAAAACCAATTCCCTTGCAAGTTGATAATGGACTATGAATATCTTTGTTCTTGAAAACATTTTTAACAATTTGAACATAGTTTTTACCACCAAGAATTATTATTTTATCGTAATCATACAGTCCTTTCTCTTGGGCCTGAGATTTTAACTCTTCAATGGTTATGGGATTGCTGGATTTGTCAATAAAGCTAACATTATATGGGCCGGGAACAATATCATTGGGGAATAAAAAGCCGTATTTTGCAGATATTATCACCCAGGAGGATGGGTAAAACTTTTCTGCATACTCTCTGCATTTACTGGCAAAAGGTCCTATATATACATCTCTTGCTTGTTGTGGACCAGCCTCTGGCTTTTTGTCCCATATCTTTTTATTGCCGCACGGGACAATACATAACACCTTCATGTCTGCACATCCACTTTGTTGTTTTCAATACTAATCTTGCCCTTTATACAAAATTTTTGAGCCACACATTTAGAGTAAACAGGACAGAAGCCTGTCGTTTTTTCCCTTCTGGAACACCCGTACTTTGATAGATTCCAGAGGGGTTCATCTAAATCTAAGGCAATCATGGGTTTATTTTTAACGGTTAAACCTTTCACGCTTTCGAACCAAGCTTTTCGAACATATTTATACAATTCAGTTAATCTCCCTCTGAAAAGTCCTCTTACCACTCCTGTCGCTAAAGTTGCTCTGGCTACATGGATATCCACAGGGATAGGGACTTTGCCAAGGTTCCGAATCTGGGTAATTCCCACATTATCCCTGAGCATTCTCAACCAGAGAGGTCCTATCTTATCCCCTCGAAGATAGGGAAAATCAGCTATCCATCGATCGTTGTTTTGATGTATATCTTCTTTAAGTCTTTTTAAGATGGTAGGAGCGTCCCAATTGCAATCTTCGAGAAAATTTATAGGATTGCCATTCCATTTTTTGTAAAAAGATACTCCAATAGTTCGCCAAATATTCGCATCCTTTTTCGGTTTCTTGGATAGTTTGTGTTTTTGCATATCAATAACAATTTTAGTGAAAGGGGTTTCATGTAAAGCCCTGGGATCAAAAAGATATCTTGTATCTGGATCTTCAAAAGTCCTTCTCGAAGCATTCCATAAAGCTGGAGCCTCTCTTTGATAGTCTATCGAAACTGTTAATGTTATAAACTTGATGTGTTCAATTGACCCTTTAACCATACCAGCTGGAAGCGTATCTTCTGGCATTCCCTTCTGGCCATGAATACCTACCTCTGTAAATCGAGAGTAGAGTAATTCAGCGACTTTCCTACCCCTTTCAATATCTATTATTAGTTCCATCTGACGAAAAGAAGATCCCCTGTGGTTTTGTATATATACAAAGTTCCGATTCGTAGGATTCCGGCGGAGCAGGAGATACCTACGCGTTCACTATTGAGTGATATTAGCTTCATTTTTTAAATTGTGCCAGTCCATTTAAAAATTTTTCTATTTCCTCTTTATTTTTGAAATAACCGGCCAGTGTACGCGGGGCACCTCTCCAGGGTTCGTATTCTTTGCAATTTGGGGGCAAAATTTGCATGATATCCTCTGTTTTTGTATGAAGGTACTCGGACAATCTATCGATATATACCTGGAATCTCAATCCCTGATATGGATCACTATCTCCGGGAATAATACTAAAAATAGTGCGTCGGCTTTCTTTGATAATGCCAATAAATGCAATGGTACTTCTGGTTGTTCCTTTTTGATCGAAAATAGGTGTTAACCCATCTACAAGGAGTTTATAAAACTCGTCAACGCCGTTGGATTTCGCAGTTTCCTCCAATTCCTCATAGGTTAGGGGAGGTTTCCTTTTAGAAATAGATTTAATCTGAGCTCTATAATCGATCTGGCTTGGCTCTATCAAGAATACCCTTGCTAAAAATTCTTTACCATCATCATTTCGAAAATAATGAAAGGTTACAGCATTTATCCCGACTCCATAAGTGTTTGAAAGGTATTCAATGATCCTTTCAGTACTGCTGTCTATTTCGGATGCAGCAATAATCATTTTGTGATGCTCATTTAAGATTTCTGGTAATTCCTCGCCAAATCTTTCTTTAAAAGCCCTTTCCAAAGGACCTTTATTACCAAGATACTTGTTTGCTATCTCACTGATTTTCTCGTTTGATAAGTCTTTAACCCATGAAGCGTAATCCAGTACCTGAGCAATTACTTCTCGAGGTGTTTTATCCCGTTTCAGTTCGACGATAACAATATCCCCATTATAATCCAGACATAATAAATCGATAGTTCCTCCAAAATCCGTTTCTACTTGCCGCCCAATTACTAACAGATCGGTAGAGATTACAGAAATATCTTTTTCAAGCCAATTCTCAATACGCTCTTCCATATCCAATTTAGATTTTTTAATCTCCTTCAAAGTATCCCCATTTTGTATTTCCCAGATTTTAACATCCTGGGGCATATCATCTCCTCCAAAACTTTGCCACTGTATCACTGAAGGCTTTCTGTTCTCTCATTGCTCTTATGTTCGAGATGGTCAAGGATGAGCTTTACTATCTGACTTCGATAATGAAGATGGTCTGAGACCGCACATATACAGCTAAAATTAAGAGAAAACATTGTAAATAAGGTATAGGAACGAATTTTAAAAATCAAGTACAGCGTGTGAGGGTGTTTGAATAATCCTCCTTTTTGGCGTAGGGGGATTATTCGAGACGAGAATCCTCATTTGCAAAGAGGGTGATGCTCATCAAAACACCTTTAGATGGAGAATAAGTTTATGGAGAAAAAATTATTCAAATTTGCGTTGACATAATAATTTGGGCACATTATATTAAAGGCTGTTTAAATCTAAAGAAATGAGGTGTCATCATGAGAGTCAGGCTCCCGGATGGTGAAGTATTGGAAATGGACCGTGACAAGCTTATAGAATTTGCCAAAAAGAATGGGTATTTCGTGGCCCGTGTGAATGGAAAGCTGGTGGATCTCGCCCTCGTACCGGAAGAAGCTGGTGAAGTTGAGCTCCTTGACTTCTCTTCCCCTGAGGGGAGAGAAGTTTACTGGCACACGAGTTCTCACATCATGGCCCAGGCCGTTAAGGAGCTTTTCCCGGAGGTGAAGGTTACCATAGGTCCTGCCATTGAAAATGGATTTTACTACGATTTCGATACACAGGGGCGAACATTCACACCCGAGGACCTCAAAAAAATAGAAAAGAAGATGAAGGAGATTATAAAAAAGAACCTTCCCCTGCGTCGGGAGGAGCTTTCCCGGGAAGAGGCCATTGAACTTTTTAAAAAACTGGGAGAGGACTACAAGGTCGAAATTTTAAACGAAATAGAAGACGAGAAGGTGTCAGTTTACTGGCAGGGAGATTTTGTCGATCTGTGTAGAGGACCGCACTTACCAAGCACAGGTTTTGTAAAAGCCATTAAACTCCTTTCATCCTCATCGAGTTACTGGCGTGGAGATGAGAAAAACCCCGTTTTGCAGAGAATTTATGGGATTTCCTTCCCATCGAAGGAAGAATTGAAAGAGTATTTGAGGAAGCTTGAAGAGGCGAAAAAGAGGGATCACAGAAAACTTGGTAAAGAGCTTGACCTTTATTCCATAAATGAGGATGTGGGACCGGGTCTGGTTCTCTGGCATCCCAGAGGGGCGAGAATCAGGCTTGAGATTGAGAAGTTCTGGATAGAGGAGCACCTGAAGCGTGGATACGAGCCCGTTTACACCCCTCATGTGGGAAGGGCAAAGCTCTGGGAGGTATCAGGTCACCTTGGATTTTACCAGGAAAACATGTTCTCACCCATGAAAATAGAGAACGATACCTATTATGTGAAACCCATGAACTGTCCTTTCCACATTCTCATTTATAAATCCAGGGTCAGAAGCTACAGGGATCTTCCCATCAGGTATGCGGAGTTGGGGACCGTTTATCGTTACGAAAGATCTGGTGTTCTTCACGGCCTTTTGAGGGTTCGGGGATTTACTCAGGACGACGCTCACATATTTGCGCGTCCCGATCAGGTTGAGGAGGAGATCATAGGAGTTATCGATCTTTCCCTTTACATTCTTAAGAGTTTTGGTTTCGAGGATTATGAGATATACATCTCGACGAAGCCGGAAAAGTATGTTGGCGACGACGAAATGTGGGAGCTTGCCACAAATTCTCTCATAAAGGCAGTGGAGAAGGCAGGGTTAAAATATGACATAGACGAGGGAGGAGGAGCCTTTTACGGTCCCAAGATAGACATAAAGATCAAGGATGCATTGGGGCGTGCGTGGCAATGTTCCACCATCCAGTTTGACTTTAACCTCCCTGAGAGGTTTGATGTAACATACCGGGATAAAGACGGAAAGGACAAGAGGCCCTACATGATCCACCGTGCTCTTATGGGTTCACTTGAAAGGTTTTTCGGGACACTGATCGAGCACTACGGTGGAAATTTCCCAGTCTGGCTTGCCCCTGTTCAGGTTAGAGTTCTTCCCATAACGGATCAGAATATTGATTATGCACAGAAAATCTACGATAATCTATTCTCCCGCGGATACAGGGTCGAGCTCGACCGGAGATCGGAGAAAATAGGGTACAAAATAAGGGATGCCGAAAAGCAAAAGATACCCTTTATGCTTATTATAGGTAAGGACGAGGAAGAAAGGGGTCTTGTATCCGTCCGAAAACATGGTGAAGGGGACATTGGGAAGATGGGAATTGATGAATTTTTGAATATGTTGGACGATCTGATAAGTAAAAGGAGGTAGTTAAAATTAGAGGAAGATTTTACAGAAGGGTAAGAAGGGATCCGGAGGAGCACAGGGTAAACGAGAGGATCAGGGTCCCTGAAGTGAGAGTCATAGGGCCTGACGGTAAGCAGCTGGGAATTATGAAGACCAGGGATGCTCTCGAGCTGGCGTATTCGATGAATCTCGACCTCGTGGAGGTGGCGCCCAATGCCAACCCACCTGTTGCCAAGATTATGGATTACGGTAAATTTAAGTACGAGGAGAAGAAGCGGAAAAAAGAGGCGAAGAAGAAGCAGGCCGGTGAGGTGAAGGAGATATCTTTCAGGCCCTCCATTGACAAACATGATCTTGAAACCAAGTTAAAAAAGGTGCGTGAGTTTCTGGAGGACGGTCACAAAGTCAAGGTGAAGATATTTTTTAAAGGAAGGGAGATCGTCCATCAGGACAAGGGGTTTAAGCTTATTAATTCAATTTTAGAGGAACTTTCCGATATGTCAGCCGTGGAGGTTCCCCCGAAAATGGAAGGTAGATACATAACTTCTCTCATAAGACCCACAATTAAAAAGAAAGGAGGTTGAGTTAAGATGCCGAAGTTTAAAACCAAAAGGTCAGCAGCCAAGAGATTCAAGGTTACAGGATCAGGGAAGATCAAAAGAAGGCACGCGTTCAAAAGCCACATACTTACGAAGAAAACCAGGAAGAGAAAAAGGCACCTCAGGCAGCCGGATCTCGTTGATAATGCTGACTTTAGAAGAATCAGGATGATCATACCTTACAAATTCTAAGATGAAAAAGGCGCTTATCCTCATTCTGGTTGTTGTCGTTATCTTCCTGATCCCTCTTGTATCCGCTTACAACAGGCTGGTGTCCCTGAGGGAGCAGGTGGATCTTTACTGGTCCCAGATCGAGA